>NZ_JBJMBF010000020.1:0-64957 GCF_046640325.1 Loktanella agnita
GTGCCCAAGATCGTGGATTGGTATATGCAGGGCAAGATCGAGATCGACCCGATGATCACCCACAAGCTGAAGCTGGAAGAGATCAACGAAGGGTTCGACCTGATGCATGCGGGTAAATCTATTCGTGCTGTTGTGGAGTTTTGAGCGGAGCCGTCATTCGTGAATGATCCTGCAAGTGTGTCCTTCGTCAAGACAAAGGCCACGCGGCAGGTCTGAAAGGACAAGAAAATGCCCAGAGAACAAAAGCTGCTGGCGGTGCTGATCGACGCAGATAACATCCCGGCGAAATACGCGGCCCCGATCCTGCGTGAGATCACGACCTATGGTGAACCGGCCCTGCGCCGCGTTTATGGCGATTGGTCCAGTGCCGCTTTGGGCAACTGGAAAAAGGAAGTGGTGGAGTTGGGGCTGGTGGCCAATCAGGAGACCGCCAATACCAAGGGCAAAAATGCCAGCGATATCGGGCTGGTCATTGATGCGATGGATATTCTGCATACAGGCCGCTTTGACGGTTTTGTTTTGGTTAGTTCTGACAGTGATTTCACCGCATTGGCCAACCGTCTGCGCGAAGACGGGGTAGAGGTGATCGGGATTGGTGAAAGCAAAGCCCCGGTCAGCCTGCGCAATGTGTGCAATCGCTTTATTCTGATCGAAAATATCGTTGGTCAGGACAAGGATACCGCCCCAGAAAAGACCAGTGCCAAGACCGCGTCTGCCGGTGAAACCGTCAGCCGCCAGCCACCGTCAAAGGTGATCCCGCTGGTGATCAAGGCGATGGATAGTATTGACCGGGAAGGGGAGTGGTTCTCGCTTGGTCAGTTGGGCCAGTATATCACCCGCGCCAGCCCGGATTTTGATTCGCGCACCTATGGCAGTTCTAAACTGAGCGAATTGCTGACGAAGACGGGCCGGTTTGAGATCCGCAAGGGGAACGGAAATCACCACGAAGTACGCAGGCTGGATTAGCGCGTTTTACTTTAAAGCGTTATGCGGAAAACATGACTCAGCTATCGCTGCCTGAAATCATTGATTTGGGCGCGTTAGCAGATACGTCATGTCTCAGGTATTTCACCAAACGCTTTACAGCGTTTCGATTTATCCTTGGATCACAATTCGCTGCCTCTCCCTAACGGTCGAACGCGATTTGTGATGCTTGATGTCTCAAGTTGAAATCGAAACGCTTTAGGCGAGAGCCGCAGTCTTGACCCCGTAGCGCGCCATGAACATATCTACGGCGCCCTGCGCGATCCGCTGCCGTTCCGCATCAGTGAATTCGTCCTGCATGTTGAAGACGATACGCGTAAACAGGTCGGCCTTGCATAATTCATGAAACTGGTCAGCGGCGAGTTCCTGATCTTCGATCACAAGCTCGCCCCGTTCGATGGCCTTGGCGAAGATGACCACAAGCTGATCGCGCACCATCTTTGGCCCGCTTTCATAGAATTCGCGGGCCAGTTCGGGAAAGCGATCGCCTTCCCCGACGCAGATACGGAATATCCGCTTGCCGAAATCTGAAGTGATAAACTCGACCATCTGTATGGCAATGTCTGACAAGATGTCACGCACCGGTGCGTTGGTGGCAATATTGTCGATCACATTGTCGGCCAGCTTGCAGCATTCGTTCTTGGCCACATGCATGAACAGGAAGCGTTTGTCGGGAAAATAGCTGTAAAGCGTCGCCTTGGAGACGCAGGCCGCGCGGGCAATATCGTCTACCGATGTGCCCTCGAACCCGTCGCAGAGAAAGACCTTGCGTGCGCCTTCCAGTACCTGATTAAACTTACGGCCTTTTTTGGCCTCTACTGTTCCGTCAGGCATCTGTTCCTCCTTCAATGGTATGCAATCATAAACCGATCAGTTCACTTTTATCAAGGAGATTGCGGTGATGGGCCACGCAAACCGGCCCCCATCGCCGCGACGTTAACGGCCCGAGATAACGCAGATTTCGCCATTCAATGTGGTCATATCGGCACAGCCTTGTGTGGTCACCGGGTCGGGCTGTTCGGGGAAGCTGAGCCGTGGAAGCTCCGCCGGGATCGACAGCGCGGCGACAGGACCAGTGGCGACGAAAAGCGTGGCGAGAGTGAGGGCGAAGAGACGGGTCATAGTGATATCCTTGGTTCGTTCCTAAAGGATAAATAAACCGTTTAGTTTAGTTATCAAGGTGCAACTGAACAGATTAGTTTACTTTTTGCGGTTGCGTTTTCATCTCGATATCCCACATTAGAATCATTCTAATACTCGAGGTGATCATGATACCCGGATTTGCCAGCAGACGTCAGTTCAAGGACCTATCCGAGCAGGAGATCCTTGCGCTTGCGATTTCATCAGAGGAGGACGATGCGCATATCTATCGGTCTTACGCTGAGATTTTGCGCACCGAATTTCCCGGCTCTGCCGCCGTGTTCGACGGCATGGCAGCGGAGGAGAATGAACATCGGCGCCGCTTGATTGATCTGCACGCCCATCGTTTTGGCGCACATATACCTTTGATCCGCCGCGAACATGTTTCGGGCTTTTACGCCCGCAGGCCCGTCTGGCTGATCGAAAATCTGGGGCTGGATCGCATCCGCGATGAGGCCGCCCAGATGGAACATGATGCCCAGCGCTTTTACGAAACCGCAGCCGCACATACGACGGATGCCGATACCCGCAAGCTGTTGGGTGATCTGGCCGAAGCCGAGGCCGGGCATGGGGCAAAGGCAGATGCGCTGACCCAAGAGCATCTGGGCCCGCAGGTCCGTTCGGATGAAGCGGCCGCAGCCCATCGGCAGTTTGTGCTGACATGGGCGCAGCCGGGGCTTGCGGGATTGATGGATGGGTCGGTATCGACCCTTGCCCCGATCTTTGCCGTGGCCTTTGCAACGCAGGACACATGGACCACGTTTCTGGTTGGATTAGCCGCCTCAGTCGGGGCGGGGATTTCGATGGGGTTTACTGAGGCCGCATCGGATGATGGGCAGATTTCGGGTCGTGGCTCCCCCTATAAACGTGGGTTTGCATCCGGTATCATGACCATGGTTGGCGGGCTGGGGCATGCGATGCCCTATCTGATCCCCAATTTCTGGACCGCCACAACCATCGCCATCATGGTCGTTTTTGCAGAGCTTTGGGCGATTGCCTGGATCCAGAACAAATATATGGATACGCCGTTCTGGCGCGCGACGTTTCAGGTGGTGCTGGGTGGCGCGCTGGTCTTTGCGGCGGGCGCGTTGATCGGCTCTGGCTAGACGTCGCGCACCATTGTCGTGGCCGCGCTGAAGCCAAAGATATGCCGCATGATGCCGATGGAGTGGGTGTCCAGTTCCTGGAAGCCTTCGTGCTTATACAGCGCACGGGCGCGAGGGTTGGTGTCGATGACGTCAAGACGCACCTGATGATAGCCCCGTCGCTTCGCCTCTGCCGCGACGGCGTCCAGCAGGGCGGTGCCCACGCCTTTGCCCCGTGCTTCGGGGGCGACGAACAGCCCGTCCATCAGGAAGCGGTCATTTTCGGTGTCGTTTTCCAGCGCACTTAACAGCAGGCACCGGATGGCGGCACCGACCCACCCGTAGACCCGACGCATATCGGTGAAGGTCCCGCCCACGAGCGCGCCCTGCGATGTTTTATATCCTGCGATCCCCAAGAGTCGCCCGTTTTCGTCATGGGCGCAAATCCCGTGATCTGACCGCAGCACGGCGCTGATGTAGATCAGCGCCCGATATTTCGGCCCCAGCACGAACCCCAGTTTTTCGCCAAAGGCGTCCCAATACAAAGCCGCTGCCTCGCTTCGGTCAGCGCTTGGTATTCCGATTGTGATCTTCATAAGTCAAAGTTGCCGAATGGTATGAATTGCACCCAATCCCCCAGTTCGATCTTTTGCGCCGGATCGTCGAGTTGCACAAGACCTGTTGCCCAGCTTAGCCCGGAAACCCGACCGGAGCCTTCTGACGGGAACACATGCGCCTTGCCGTTTTCGATCCGGGCGCGCAGGTATTCGCGCCGTCCTTCTTTTTTGGATTTTTGGAAACCGGCGGGCACCATGAAACCCGTCGGCAGTTGCCACGCCCCGCCTGCCAGCAACCGCAGCGCTGGATTGGCGAAGATCAGCGCGCAGACCATTGCTGCGACCGGGTTGCCGGGTAGCCCAAAGACCGGCGTATCGTTCCAGAGCCCCAGCGCCAGCGGTCGCCCCGGCTTGACCGCGATCCGCCAGAGCGCGAGCGCGCCTGCGTTTTGCAGCAAAGCGGACATGTGATCCTCATCCCCTGCGGAGGCCCCGCCGGATGTGAGGATCACATCGCAGCGCGCGGTCGCGTCATCAAGTATCTGGCGCAGCGTATCCCGGTCGTCAGGCGCACAGCCCAGATCGACCACAGTATAGCCCCACTGCGCGGCCAAGGCGCAAAGCATGGGCCGGTTGGCGTCATAGATGTGCCCAACATCGGCCTGCGCCCCAGCCTCGCGCAGCTCATCCCCAGTTGACAGCACGCCGACGCGCAACAGCTTGCGGACGGTCACTTGTCCAACGCCGACGGCTGCCATTGTGCCCAGATCGCCGGGGGTAAGCTTGCGCCCGGACGTCAGGATCACGTTCCCGGCCTGCATGTCTTCGCCCGCTGCGCGTGCGTTGGCACCTTGCTTTAATGACCCATGAAAGGCCACGTCGGTTGTTGTTACGCTGCAATCTTCCTGTAGCACGACCGTATCGATGCCCGTTGGCAGGTTCGCCCCGGTTAGGATGCGGATCGCATGGCCGGGTGGCACGGCGTGCGGATAGGGTTGCCCTGCTGCGGCGCGCCCGGCGAGTAATGGCAGGGTCTGCGGTCCATCCGGGGCCGGTCCGGCAAAGCCGTAGCCATCGACGGCCGCATTGGGCGCGGGTGGGTGATCACGCAGAGCGCGCAGGTCTTCGGCCAGATAGCGGCCAGCGGACTGGCTGATAGGGATCGTTTCGGTCGCGGTCACCGGGCCCAGATGGTCGCGCAGATGGTCGAGCGCGTCGTCTACCGGCGTCCAATGCGCCCCCTGCGGCATGGCAAAGCAATCGTTGCGCAAGGGCGGTGGCGTGGGGCGCAGGGCGGCGCGCAATACCTCTGCCTCGCCTGCCCCAAGGACCCAGCCTTCTTGGGTCGCTGGGATGTTCAGCAGGCGTGCCATGTCATCTGGTTTCAAGGCGGAAAACGCCTTTGCATAGAGTGTGACTTGTGATGCGTCCTTTATCGGATGGGCATCATCTGCGACCAGATCAGGCAGCAGCGAAAAATAAGTTTCAGCCATGACGATTTGCGTATCTGGTGGCTGAAATGGCCAGACGCTCAGGTCTTTGCAAAAGGTCTGGCGCAATCGCGACAACACCGGCAGCCCCATGATGACCTGCCCGCCCACGGCCCCTGCCCCGGCAAGCTGCCATGGTGAAAAGCTGCCTTTGATCGCCAGATCCGCCGCGCGTTTTTCAGGCAGCCCGTGATCGGTTCGGTCGCTCCCTTTGCGGGGCAGATGCGCGATGTCGCGTTGCAGCCCGTTGAACCAGAAAGGCCCGATACCGGGAAAACGCGCGTTGATCTCTCCGGCCAGATCAAAGCGGTTATTGGCTTCGGGACTGTCGGTCACACGGGCGGCGAACCAATCCCACAGGCCCAGCGTATCCTCTTGCCCGATCAGATGGGTGGCAAAGCCTGTGGGGTAGGCAAAGCAGAGGTCAAAGGCGATCAGAACCCGCTGCCCTGTCGCCTGTAGCGTTGTCAGCGTTTCGGTAATCCACGCCTCTGCCACCTGCCGGTTGCGGTGGTAGATCGGTGCGTCCGCTTGCCCCGCCTGTGCAATGCAGGTCCAGATCGCGTCTTTCACGGGGCGCTTGCCGCGGTCATTGCCGCCGGACCAATCCACCATGATGACGCTGTCGAACCTCACAAGCCGACCTCTGCCAGAATGAAATCAGCGATCGCGGCGGTAGCGTTCAGGTCGAAAACGACGCGGTCAATGTCCAGCGCGGTATCACTGGCTACGGCGCGGATTGTGGCGTCTTCGCGGGCAATCAGCGGGTTGCCGGTTTCGGCGCGGTAAGCTTCGACCTTAGGGTGGCTGTCGCGTTTGTAGCCTTCGATCAGCACCAGATCGACAGGGGCTAGCTGTGCGAGCAGATCAGCCAAAGGCGGTTCAGGCTGATCACGCAGTTCGGTCATCAGCGCCCAGCGCGCGCCAGAGGAGAGCAGCACCTGAGACGCCCCGGCGACACGGTGTCGGTGGCTGTCTTTGCCCGGTTGATCCACGTCGAATGTATGGTGCGCGTGTTTCACGGTTGAGACGGTGAAGCCCCGCCCGGTGATCTCGGCCACCAGCCGTTCCATCAGCCCGGTTTTGCCTGCGTTTCTGTAGCCGACCACGCCATAGAGCCTCATAGCATCGCCTTTGCTTTGGCCAGATCGTCGGGCGTGTTGACGTTGAAGAATGCGGTGTCATCGGGGAAATGGGCAGTGGTGCTGCCGTGTTTGTCCGTCCAGAGAACCACCTTGCGCAGCCCGTTCTGTAGCGCTGTGCGCAGATCGTCGCGCAGGGATGTGGGCCACAGCCCAAAGGTCGGATGCCGCCCGCCGGGGGTTGCGGCGAGGGCGATATCGGTGCCTGCCACCTCTGCCGCGAGCAGCAATTGCGGCACCAGATCGCAGGGAATGAAGGGCGTGTCGGCGGCGGCAGTCACGATATGGCTGACCCCTTGATCTGCCGCCCAGTCCAGCCCGGCCAGCACGCCGGACAGTGGCCCGGCGAAGCCGTCGATACTATCGGCGATCACCGGCAGGCCCAGATCAGCAAAGCGGGTCGGGTCGCCATTGGCGTTCAGCGCCAGCCCAGCGACCTGTGGTTTCAGCCGGTCGATCACATGGCCCAAAATGCTGCGCGCCCCAAGCGGCAGCAGCCCCTTGTCGCCGCCGCCCATGCGGGTTGCCTGCCCACCGGCGAGGATGACACCGAGGGGTTGTTTCATGCGGTCTGGCCTTGGTCACAAAATTTGATGTTTTTCACGCGCTGCCCTTCCGCCCCAGTTTTCGTGGTTCATCCGCGACTGAGGCCGGATCGGCGTCGCGGATCAGCCGCCCCTCGCCCGATAGGCAAACGAACCGCTGCCCTTTCATCCGACCGATTAGCGTCAGCCCGACCTGCTGCGCGATTTCCACGCCCCAAGCGGTGAAGCCGGAGCGCGAGGCGAGAACCGGGATGCCCATGAGCGCGGTCTTGATCACCATCTCGGATGTCAGCCGCCCGGTGGTATAAAGCAGCTTATCCGCCGCGCTGACACCTTCGGACAGCATCCAGCCTGCGATTTTGTCGACCGCGTTATGCCGCCCCACGTCCTCCATATAGACCAGCGGGCGGTTGCCTTGGCACAGGATTGTACCGTGGATCGCGCCTGCGGCCAGATAGAGCGAGGGGGTCCGGTTGATCTGGCCGGCGAGCGCGTAAAGGTCAGAGGTGCGGACCTGAGTGGCGGGGAGTGTGACGCCCTCCAGCCCTTCCATCATGTCGCCAAAGACAGTGCCGACGGCGCAGCCGCTGGTGCGCGTTTTCTTTTGCAGCTTGTCTTCATAGGTGGTTTGGCTATCGGTGCGGACCACGACGACCTCTAGCTCTTCGTCGTAATCTACGCCGGTGATCGTGTCGCCGTCGCGCAGCATCCCCTGATTGCGCAGAAAGCCGAGCGCCAGATATTCCGGATAATCGCCGATGGTCATGGCGGTGACGATTTCCTGACGGTTGAGGTAGATCGTCAGGGGGCGTTCCTCGACGACGTTCAGATCGACAGGCTGCCCGTTCTGATCGGTGCCTGTGACCGCACGGGTCAGCCGCGTGGCCCCCGGATCAGGGGCGATCAGATAGTCGGAAAGATCGTCAAGCTGCGCCAATTGTCATTCCCTGCTGGCAGGGCTAAGCCTGCTGTGATCACGCAAAGCTAGGCCAAAGCCATGACGACTTCCACTCTCAAATCACAGGCGCTGTCCCCCTATCAGGCGGGCGTGCGTGACGGGGCACCCTTCATCCTTATGGCTGCCCCCTTTGCATTGGTCTTTGGTGTGGCAGCCACGGACGCCGGGCTGACATTGGCACAGGCCATGGGGTTTTCGGTGCTGGTGATCGCCGGAGCCTCGCAATTTGCGGCATTACAAATGATGTTGGATAATGCTGGGATCGCCTTTGTGCTGCTGGCCGCGCTGGCGGTGAACTTGCGTATGGCGATGTATTCAGCCGCGCTGGTCCCGCATTTGGGTGCGGCACCGCTCTGGCAGCGGGCCTGCGTTGCCTATCTGCTGTTCGATCAGACCTATATTGGCAGCGCCGCCCGGTATGAAGACCACCCGCAAATGACCGTCGGTGAACGGGTGACCTATTTTATGGGGCTGGCGACACCAATTACCCCGACCTGGATGCTGATGACCCTTGTAGGGATCGTGGCAGGCGCGGCTGTGCCCGAGGCGTGGGCGCTGGATTTCATTGTGCCGATCATCTTTCTGGCCATGGTCGCGCCGATGCTGAAATCCTGGGCGCATGTGGCGGCGGCGTTGGTATCAGTGACGGTTGCGCTGGCCCTGATCAGCCTGCCATCCGGTATGGGCCTGCTGATCGCCGCGCTGGCGGCAATGGTCACCGGGGCAGCGGTGGAAACCTTTCTGGAAAGGCGCGCGCAATGAGCTATACAGTCGCGGAAATCTGGCTGATCATCGCACTCATGGGGCTGGGCACATTCCTGATCCGATTTTCATTTCTGGGTCTGATCGGCAACCGCAAGATGCCGCCTGTGGTGCTCAAGCTGCTGCGCTTTACCCCGGTGGCCGTGCTGCCCGGGATGGTTGCCCCGCTGGTCTTATGGCCTGCCGCAACGGGAGGTGCGCCGGACCCGGTCCGCTTGCTGGCCGCTATGGCCGCCGTGGTGGTTGGACTGTGGACCCGTCATGTGATGTGGGCAATCGGCGCAGGGGTTGTCACCCTATATGCGGGATTGGGCCTTACTGCCCTTCTTTGATCGCTTCTGCGATTTGCACTGCGGCGACTGATTTGTCGTCTTGATCGCTTTCACGATATGACCATGTGTGTACGCCAGGCAGCTTGGCGAAGTCTTCCTGTAGCTTGTTAGGGAACCAGGTCTGGCGGATGCTTTCGAAGCCGGGCAATTGTCGTAGCAGGCGCGATGTCTCGCGGGTGCAGTTTGCCTGCGGCACCGGCCCTGACACCAATGCAAGGTTCAGCGCTTGTTCGGCGACCTCTGCCGGGACGGTGACTTTTTGCCCGACCACGTAAAAGGTGACGCGCGCATGGTAGCTGACAAAAAACTGTTCCAGTCGCGGGCTGACCCCGAAGAGTACATCATTCCGTTCGGGCATGATCGTCTGCTTGAAGGTGCCCGCCGGGTCCCACATGATCCGCTGGCTTGCGTCGATCAACAGCGAAGAATGCGCCCCGCTGTCTGAGCCCACGTTTTTCATCGTGTAAAGCGTCAGGGATTTGGGGCCCGTGCTGCGATAGATGGAGCGGGCCACCTCATCCTCGGGCGCCCAGACCGATGGTGCCGCGCAGCCTGACAGGGCCAGCGGCAAGCCGATCATAAACTTGCGGCGGTCCATTCAGATCAGGCGTTAACCAGTGCCATGAAGATCAGAACAAGGATGCACAGGATTGCGCCCTTGGTGACCATGCTGATGAACCCGTCAAACGTTTTTTCCTGAACGCTGATGTCCATCTCACCCGGTTTGTATTCAGCCATTCTAAGGCCCTCTCGTAAAAACTGATTGCGCACCGCATAGCCGATAAAAATCCGGCTGTCACCCGGTCAGGTGGTCACATCGTTACTGCGTTCCAAAGCCTCGGCCAGTCGAAAGCCGATTCTGTTCGGTTCCGGCTGATCGCTATGTTTCTGGCTGGCGATCAGGGTGACGTTGGTCTGGCTGACATGCTGGATCAGTTGGGTCTTGGCCCCGGATTGATTGGTGCCGTAGTAGGTGACGATATCGGGATCATAATATCCCAGCCCTTCGATCCGGACGACGCCGGTGTTTCCGCCCGCCAGACCGACCCCGACCTCGTGATCATTATCCAGCTGCTTTTCGAAATTCTGGATATACATGATGATCCGCTCATAGGCCCATTGGGCTGGGCTTTTTGCCTTGTCCGATTCGACCAGCGCCTTTGGCAGTTCTGACAGCGACGGGCAGTCCCGGTTCGGGTCCGTGTGCACTTCGCGGATTTTTGGCAGGATGTCATTTTCCAGCAGCTCTGCCGATGTGTCGATGGTCATGCGTGTTTCGGTCATAGGGGCACCGCTGTTGTTTCCTTGATTTCCTCCATAACGAAGCTGGCCGAAATATCCGAAACAGAAATGCGTGAGGTGAGCCGTTTGTAAAAGGCGTCATAGGCCGGAACATCCGCAACCCGTACCCGCAGCACGTAATCAAGATCGCCTGTCATCCGGTAGGCGCCCACCACCTCTGGCAGGGTTTTAAGGGCGGATTGAAACCGGCCCATCCAATCGCTGTCATGCGCATTTGTACGGATCAATACGATGGCGGTCAGCGGCGCACCGACACGGGCCGGGTCCACCAGCACAACGCGCCCGGTGATGATCCCCGCCTGTTCCATCATCTTGATCCGTCGCCAGCAGGCATTGCGCGACAGGTTCACCTGCGCGCTGATGTCATCGGCTGACAGGGTCGCATCCTGTTGCAGGATGCGCAGAATGGCGCGGTCTATATCATCGATTGAGTGATCCATGTTTGGGATAGTATCCCAATACTATCCCACTTCTCAAGAAATATTGGGACCGATGATGGTGTGAGGTTGGATAGTCTGCCCTTAATACAAGATCAAAGGTTTCCCATGTCCGACACACAGACCAGCACCGCCCGCAATCCAATCGCGACCCTGTTCCTTGACCACCCCGCAAGCGTTGATGAGAGTTATTTTCAGCATATGCGCTTTGCGCTTGGTTTTGCTTTCTGTTTGACGGTTGCCGCAACTGCGGCGCTGATCCACGCGGTCATTCCTGCCGCCTGCGAGACGACAGCCAGCCGCATTCTGCGCCGGTTACATGCAAAGATCGAAAGCCGCCACTGACCCTGACCGGGGCTGGCCGTCAGGTGATCGCCTGATAGATAAACGCGCCGTCTGCATTCAGCGTACGGGTGACTTGCCCCGTTTGGTGCAGGTGGTTCACGTGGGCGATTGCTTCTGCCAGGGCCAACCCGTATTCCGCCGGGCCGATCTTGCGTTTGAACAACGCCGGAAAGCATTCACCCGCAGAGCGTGGCTCTGCCAGATGCGTCATCAGCCGCGCGAGCGCGCCATGGTGGTTTTCGACCATCTGATGCAAGCGTAGCGGTAACCCGGTAAAGGGCAGTTTGTGCCCGCCCAGCACAAGCTGATCGTCGCGCGCGAAAGGTTTGAAGGCTTCGCATGAGGTCAGCCATTCAGCGACCGGGTCGGCGTCAGGCTCTGTCGGGTAGACGCCCAGATTGGCGCTGATCGAAGGCAGCAATTGGTCGCCACCGATGACCAGATTGTCGTCCCTACTCCAGAATGTGGCATGTTCGGGCGCGTGCCCGTCGCCCATGCGGATATCCCAGACCCGCCCACCCATGGTGATCGTGTCGCCATCAATTAGCCGGGTGTAACCCTGCGGTAGCGGGACAACGCAATCGGCAAAGTTAAAGGGCCGCTCTGCCTTGCGCCTTGCGCGTTCTTCGCTGTCCATCCCGGCACGCTGATAGAATGCCATGGTTTCCGAGGATGCAATGCTTTGCACATCCAAGACCAGCATCCGCGCCATCAGCCAACCGGTCCGGGGCATATGCAGTTCTGCCCCTTTGGTGATGAACCACCCGGCCAAGCCCACATGGTCGGGGTGGTGATGCGTCACGATCACACGGGTGACAGGTTTACCCGCAAGCGGGCCATTCAGCAAGGCGTTCCAGATCGCGCGCGTGTGTTTTGACGCAAAGCCGGTGTCGATAATGGTCCAGCCGTCACCATCATCCAGCGCATAGACATTCACGTGATCGAGCGCCATTGGCAGCGGCAGACGCATCCAGAGCACGCCAGGGGCGACGGTAATGGCTTCGCCTTCGGCGGGCGGGGTTTCCCAAGGGTAGGTAATCATCCCACTCGCCTATGGTGCCACGGTGGCGGGGGCAAGACCCGTTTCGGCCCGAAAGCGTTCGGCCCACGCGCGGTTACGCTCATCCGCAAGTGGGGCGGTGCCGGGGACAATCCCATCCGCCCTTGACGGATCCATGCCGATGAACTGCAAAATTTGGCGCAGATGTTGCGCCGACGCTGCGGCAAGCGCTTCGTAGCTGATGGAGAGCGGTGTGATTGCCTGATTTTCGAACCAAGCCAGCCACGCGTCGTTGCCAGCCGTTACGTCTGCATATGCTGCCTGAATGCGGGCTTTATCGTATACAGGCTCCGCCGGTGGGGCAACCCGCTCCATCTCTGTCCCATCGGCGTTGCGGTGCCAAAGCCCGGATTGTTCCGCAATATCATAGGACACCGCCTCGGCCACCTTGTCAGCGCGGAACAGGTGGATGAACTTCAATTTGCCAAAAGCGGCGTTCAGGCAGGCGCGATCACCACGCGCCGCCGGAAACAGTTGCCGTAGCCGCGAGGCGAGGCCGGGCAGATTGTCCCACATGATGCGCATCCCGAAACAGCCAGTGCCTGCGGTGCCTCGGTCACGCACCGCGCAGAGATACGCGAGAGCGAAATCGTCTATCCCGTGTGCGGGCACATTCCAGCGCGCGGCGAAATCTCCCATCGACTGGGGCCGAAAGAACGAATTGGGCCGCCCTGCCACGCCGGTCTGTTTCAGCAGGTCGCACAGCATTGTACTGCCGCTGCGCGGCATGGTGCAAAGCAGGTAAGCGTGCTCAGGCGGCGAGGTCATCTGCGCTGATCGCCAACAGGTCGTCTGCACCTTCCTGCGCGTGGGCCAGCAGGCTGGTGTGTTCCGGCAGCAGCCGCTTGATATAGAAGGTCGCAAGCTTTGTGCGGGTTGCGTCCCCGGCGAGGGCCGCGGCCAGATGCGCATGACCGCCCAGAACGCGAGCAAAGGCGCGCAAATAGGGCACTGCGCCAGCGAAACGCTGGTTCAAATCGCTCTGTTCCACCAGCCATTCGGTCGTTTCGCGCAGGGATTCTGCGGCCTGCCAGACTGCATCGGCGAGTTCGGGGTGCGTGCCCTTGGCGGCTTCGGCCCCTTGTTCAATTTCTTCCAGTAGCCGGAACGCGGCTTCGCCGCCATCCATTAGTTTGCGCGCCACAAGGTCCATCGCCTGAATGCCGTTGGTCCCTTCGTAGATCGCAGTGACGCGCACATCGCGGGAATATTGGGCCGCACCTGTTTCTTCGATAAAGCCCATGCCACCGTGAACCTGCACGCCGGTGCTGGCAACGTCGATGCCCACATCGGTGCCAAAGGCCTTGCAGATTGGCGTCAGAAAGGCCGCGCGGACTTTCCAGCCTGCGTCACCTGTCGCCGTAGTCATGTCGATCGCCACCGCATTCATCATCGCGATGGCGCGGGCAGCATAGATGTCAGCCTTCATCGTTGTCAGCATGCGGCGCACATCGGCGTGTTCGATAATCGTGCCCGAGCCCGCAGCCTTGCCCTGCTTACGGTCCTGCGCATAGGCCAGCGCATGTTGCAGCGCGCCTTCGGCGGCACCTATGCCCTGCACGCCAACGCCAAGACGCGCATTGTTCATCATCGTGAACATCGCCGCCATGCCACCATGTTCCGGCCCGATCAGCCAACCGGTCGCGCCGTCATATTCCATCACAGCGGTGGGCGAGCCATGCAGCCCCATTTTATGTTCCAGACTGACCACCCGCAGGTCATTCTGCTTGCCCGGATTACCATCGGCATCGGGGATGAATTTGGGCACCATGAACAGGCTGATCCCCTTGGTTCCCTGCACACCATCGGGCAGCCGCGCCAGCACCAAGTGGCAGACGTTTTCGCTGAAATCATTGTCAGCCCAGCTGATATAGATCTTTTGCCCGCTGACCGCATAGGTGCCGTCACCGTTGGGTTCCGCCTTGGCGCGCAGCGCGCCGACATCCGACCCGGCCTGCGGTTCGGTCAGATTCATGGTGCCGCACCAATCCCCGGAAATCAGCTTGGGCAGATACAGCGCCTTGATCTCATCACTCGCGTGATGTTCCAGCGCTTCGATCTGGCCCTGCGACATTAGCGGATTCAGTTGCAGCGCAAGGCAGGCGCTTGCCATCATTTCGTTGACGGCGGTGGTCAAGGTCATGGGCAGGCCCATTCCGCCACTTTCGGGGCTGGCCGAGATGCCGATCCAGCCGCCTTCGGCAATTGCCTTGTACCCATCCGCAAAACCGGGCGAGGTCCGCACGACCCCGTTCTCAAGATACGCCGGATGCAGATCGCCGTTGCGGTTCAGCGGCGCGAGGACTTCCTGACACATTTTCGCGGCTTCGCTCAGGATCGCATCGACGGTATCTGGGGTCGCCTCGGCGAACCTGTCGGTGGCGGCCACGTCCGAAAAACCTGCGACATGGTCCATCAGAAAACGATAATCACTCACGGGGGGGCGATAAGGCATTGGGATAGCTCCGATATACGCTGCGGCTTGGCATTTAGGCACGCCGCGGCTATGCAGCATGAACCTCGGTCAGCCTAGCCGACCGGCCCTGACCCATCTAGCAAAACGCCACGTCATGACCGATGAACCATTGCTGACTCTGCGGCCCGATCCTGATGGCATCGCCAAAGCGGCGGCCATTTTACGCGCTGGCGGGCTAGTGTCGTTTCCGACCGAAACGGTTTATGGGTTAGGTGCAGATGCGCGCAATGACAGTGCCGTGGCGGGGATATACGCGGCCAAGGGTCGCCCCAGTTTCAACCCGCTGATCGTGCATCTGCCCAGCCTGTCGGCCGCCCGCACCTTGTGCCATTTTGATGATGCCGCCGCGCGACTGGCGGGGGCCTTTTGGCCCGGTGCGCTGACGCTGGTCTTGCCATTGCGACCGGATGCGGGTGTCTCAAAGCTGGTGACCGCCGGGCTGGAGACGCTGGCGGTGCGGGTCCCTGATCATCCTGTGGCGCAGGCCCTGCTGACTGCGTTTGATGGCCCGGTTGCCGCACCTTCGGCCAATCCGTCAGGCCGGGTCAGCCCGACCAGCGCCGCCCATGTGCAGGCGGGCCTTGGCAACAAGATCAATGCTTTAGTGGATGGCGGATCGTGCGCGGTTGGTCTGGAATCAACCATCGTCAGCTGTGTCGGAAAGCCTGCCCTGCTGCGCGCAGGTGGCATCCCGGCCGAGGCGCTGGAGGCGTGTTTGGGCCAGCCGCTCGCCCTGCCGGATGATCCGGAAACGCCTGTGTCGCCCGGTCAACTTGCCTCGCATTATGCGCCGCAGGGCAGCGTGCGCCTCAATGCGCGCACGGTTGAAGATGGTGAGGTGCTGCTGGGCTTTGGCAATGTTGAAGCCACGCTGAACTTGTCCCCCTCAGGTGACCTGACAGAGGCCGCAGCCCGCCTGTTTGACTGCCTGCACCAGTTGGACGCGATGGGCGCGGCGCGGATCGCGGTGTCGCCGATCCCGGATCATGGGTTGGGCAGGGCGATCAATGACAGGTTGCACCGCGCCGCCGCACCACGCTGAGGTTTTTGCCTTCGCCACAGTCACAGGTTGCGCAGAAGAATCATACGCAGACTTACAAGGATGGTCGTTCAAGGTAGCGATGCACGGCAGGCGGTGCGGTCCCTTTGTGCAGCGCAAGGATCGCCTCATTCACGCCCTTGTCGGATTGGGTACGCCGGGCATGGTGCCGGACATATTCCGTCCATGTGGGTACATGGTAGGTTTCCAACCAAAGGTCCGGCTTTTCCAGATCACGCAACAACGCCCATCGTTGCGCCCCGTCCCGGATCCGGATGCGCCGCCGTTGCGCCATAAGCTGTTGGAACGTGGCCTCATCCGCTTCGGCGATTTCATAGGTGACGACGATCATGATCGGGCCGCTACGATGGGTCAGGTCCAGCCGCAGTGGCGGCTCTTTGAAGTGGTTGAGCGGGTCCAGATCCAGCCCTTCAAAATCCGGCAGGGGTACAAACCGGCCCAATGCCGCCCCCACAAGCAGCATGAGCGCTGCGGCGGTCAGGGCAACGGTGACGCCCTGCGCTTCGGCCAGTAGCCCCCAAACCCAGCTGCCCAGCGCCATGCCACCAAACGCACCCGTCTGATAAAGCGCCACCGTGCGCCCCACCACCCAGCGCGGGGCTGACATCTGCACAGTCGCATTGGCCAGCGACATCATTTGCAGCCAACACCCGCCACCGACAAACAGCGCAAGCGCGGTGACGGGCAGCATGGTGCTGTTACCGACCACGCATGTCGCAGCGCCCATCCCGACAAAGCAAATCCGCGCAAGAGTCTCATTGGCAAAACGGGCCCGCAGCCGCTGGCTGAACATCGCGCCGGACACAGCGCCGATACCAAAGCTGCCCAGCAGCACCCCATAGGCCACGGCACCGCCATCCAGTTCGTCGCGTACCACAACAGGCAAAAGTGCTTGGATGGCGACCGCCGCCGCGCCAAATGTCGCGCTGCGCAGGATGGCACGGATCAGGTTCGGCGACAGGGCGACATAGCGCAGACCAGCGACAAAGGCTGCGCCAAACGCCTCTCGCGGGAGGGCGCGGGGTGTACGCACTGGATGCCAAGTGAAGAGCGCGCCAAGAATGGCAAGATAGCTGAACGCGTTGACCGCAAACGCCGCCGCCGCGCCGCCGATTGCAACCGCAACACCCCCGGCGGCAGGCCCGACACTGCGCACGATGTTGAAGCCGATGGCGTTCAAAGAGATCGCTGTTGGCACCTCTTCCCGTTTGACGATGTCGCCAACCGAGGCCTGCCATGACGGATTGTGCAACGCCGCGCCGCAGCCGATCAGGAAGGTGAACCCAAGCAGCCCCCAGGGTGATAGTCCGCCCAGCGCGGCAAGCACCGTCAAAAGCACCGAAACCACCAGCATGAAGCTTTGCGCCACAATCATGACCTTGCGCCGGTCAAAGCTGTCGGCAAACACGCCCGCCGCCAAGGCAAATACCATGATCGGCAGTGTCAGCGAGGTCTGGACCAATGCGACCATCCGCTCTGAACTGGTCAGAGAGGTCATCAGCCAACCGGCCCCGACCGCCTGTATCAAACTGCCCAGATTGGAAGCCTGCGCGCTGATCCACAATCGTCTGAAATCGCGGTTCCGCAGCACGACCGCAGGCGCAATACCTGTTTTCATCTGTTGACTGCCCTTATCTTCCCCCCACGCATCGCCACTGGCAGTGGGTGTTTGAGAAGATGGTAACAGCCGCCATCGGTCGCAGAAAGGGGCGAGGGACGGTCAACCCGCCCCTGCCCCGTTGTCAGATCAGCCTTTTTTCAGGCATTCCCGGCCGAGCAATTCGGCAATCTGCACTGCGTTCAATGCGGCACCCTTGCGCAGGTTGTCCGACACGCACCACAGGTTGATCCCGTTGTCGATTGTGCTGTCCTGACGGATGCGGCTGATGAAGGTCGCGAAATCGCCGACACATTCAACGGGGGTGACATAGCCGCCATCTTCACGCTTATCGATCACCATCACGCCGGGCGCCTCGCGCAGGATATCGCGGACCTCATCCTCGTCGATGAAGTCTTCGAATTCGATATTGATCGCCTCGGAGTGGCCAACAAAGACCGGCACGCGCACGCAGGTCGCGGTGACCTTGATCGCGGTGTCGATGATCTTTTTGGTCTCGGCGACCATCTTCCACTCTTCTTTGGTGGAGCCGTCGTCCATGAATACATCAATATGCGGGATGACGTTAAACGCAATCTGCTTGGTGAACTGCTTGGCCGGCTTGTCATCGGTGGGGTTATATATTGATTTCGTTTGATCCCAGAGCTCATCAATCCCGCCTTTGCCTGCACCGGACACGGATTGGTAAGTGCTAACCACCACGCGCTTGATCTTGGCACGGTCATGCAGCGGTTTCAGCGCAACCACCATTTGCGCGGTGGAGCAATTGGGGTTCGCGATGATGTTCTTCTTGCTATACCCGTGGACCGCATCCGCGTTCACTTCGGGTACAATCAAGGGCACATCAGCATCATAGCGATAAAGCGATGAGTTATCGATCACCACACAGCCTGCCTTGGCGGCGACGGGCGCGTATTTCTTCGTCGCGTCCGAACCAACTGCGAAAAGCGCCATATCCCAACCGGAGAAATCGAACGTATCCAGATCTTTGGTCTTCAGGGTTTTGTCGCCAAAGCTGACCTCGGTCCCCAGCGATTTTCGGCTGGCGAGTACGGCGATATCATCCACCGGGAAGGCCCGTTCGTGGAGAATGTTCAGCATTTCGCGGCCCACATTGCCCGTGGCGCCGACGACGGCAATTCTGTAGCCCATTTGGCTGGCTCCTTCATTTCAACGCTGGGGTCTTAACGCGGCAGGCCTGCAAGTGAAAGGGGCAAGCCGGGCTGCACGTGTCAGACTTTCACAGAAAGTCTGAAGGCAAATCCTGTGTCAGGATTTGGCGAAGGGGGCGAGCGCATCCGCAACCCTTTTCTGGACGTCTACAGGCACGGGCAGGATCGGGCGCGGCGGCAGCGCGTCGGTCACCGCAAGCTTGTGCGCCACGGCATAGACAATACGCAAGCTGCCGAATTCTTGAAAGAGCTGCCAAAGCGGGGTCAGTTGTGTGTTCATTTGGCCTACTGCGCCGTTATCACCTGCCATCGCGGCCTGTGTCAGCCGTGCCGCAACATCGGGAAGAATGCCGCCGACCACACTGAACCATACATCGGCCCCCGCCAGCAGTGCCGCCGCGCAGCCCCAGTCACCGCTGTAGCCAATGCGGAAATCATCGGGCACCAGCGCGCGCAACTGCGATAGTTCTGCGGCCACATCACCATTGGCAGGCAACGGCATTTTGATCGCAGCAATATGCGGATGTTTGGCAAGCCGGGCAATCAGATCGGTGTTGAAACTGAAATGCGTCGTGCCCGGATTGTTGTAGATGCACAGGGGCAGCTCAGTCGCGTCGGCCACGGTGATGATATGTTGATAGACCTCTTCCTGCGTCAGCGGTGTATAGGACACTGGCGCCAGCAAAAGCGCGTTGGCCCCGGCTGCGCGCGCGTCCTGCGCCAGCGCCACGGCGTCGTCAGTTCGCAACGCACCAACGCTGGCGATCAGCGGCGTGCTGGATTTCAGATGATCGGACGAGGCGCGGATCAACTGCGCGCGCGCCGCCCTGCTGAGATACATGTAGGTGCCGGTACTGCCCAACAGGCCAATGGAATCTGCCCCTGCCTCAGTGATCCGGTCCAGCAGGTGGCGCAGGGCTGCTGTATCGACCTGCCCTTTTGCATCAGTCGGGGTGATCGGGAATGCGGACAAGCCAGTGAACAGGGACATCGGGCGAACTTTCTTTTGTGGTCCGGGCGATCGTCTCAGTAAAGCGTGCCAGTCGCAAGACGCCGCTATACGGGCAGGGCAGTCGTATGCCGCACGGTGCGCAGCGAGAAAGAGGATTGCATCTGCGCCACCCCCGGCAGCCGCGCCAGATACCGGCGGTGGATCCGCGCGAAATCATCGGTGTCTTCGGCCACGACCTTGAGCAAATAATCCGCCGTACCCGCCATCAGATGGCACTCCAACACATCGGGCACACGGGCGACGGCCTTTTCGAAAGCGTCCAGCACATCGTCTGTCTGACCGCTGAGCGTGATTTCCACAAAGACCGTCGTGCGCCGCCCAACTTTGCGCGGGTTCAGAAGGGCCACGTAGTCGCGAATGAAGCCGTCCTTTTCCAGCCGCTGCACGCGGCGGTGGCAGGCAGAGGGCGACAGATTCGCGACCTCTGACAGTTCCTGATTGGACATGCGCCCTGACTTTTGGAGAACCTCGAGGATTCGTCGGTCAATACTATCCAGCTCCATCCGCTGCACAATCCTTCGAAGAAATACGATATTTACGCCCGGTTCTACCCCCACAGTAGCGCCACGCCAAGGAAAACCGCGTATAATTGCAGACTATCAAGTTGAAGCTACATCCACACGCAGGAGGAGATCAGAATGCATATTGGATGCCCGAAAGAGATCAAACCGCAGGAATTTCGCGTCGGCCTGACCCCAAACGCCGCGCATGAAGCTATCAGCCATGGTCATCAGGTCAGCGTCGAGACAGATGCTGGTCTGGGCGCTGGCTTTCCGGATGACGATTATATTGCTGCCGGGGCGCAAATTCTTGGTAGCGCGGCAGAGGTTTTCGCCGCTGCCGACATGATTGTGAAAGTGAAAGAACCGCAGCCTGTCGAACGCAAAATGCTGCGCGAAGGGCAGATCCTGTTCACCTATCTGCACCTTGCGCCGGATCCCGATCAGACTCGTGATCTGATGGAAAGCGGCGCGACCTGTATCGCCTATGAGACCGTGACCGACAATCGCGGCGGGCTGCCCTTGCTTGCGCCTATGTCCGAGGTCGCTGGCAGGCTAGCGCCGCAGGTCGGGGCGTGGACGCTGCAAAAAGCCAATGGCGGGCGCGGTGTGTTGATGGGCGGCGTGCCGGGTGTCGGCCCCGCGCGCGTTGTAGTGATAGGTGGCGGCGTTGTGGGCACCCATGCCGCACGGATCGCGGCGGGCATGGGCGCGGACGTGACCGTGCTTGACCGGTACCTGCCCCGTCTGCGCTATCTTGATGATGTCTTCGGCGGGACCTTCAAGACCAGCTATGCGAGTGCAGGCAACACGGTTGATCTGGCGCGTGAGGCGGATTTGATCATTGGTGCAGTGCTGGTGCCGGGGGCCGCTGCACCCAAATTGATCAGCCGCGCGCAATTGGCAGAGCTGAAACCGGGCGCGGCACTGGTTGATGTGGCAATTGATCAAGGCGGCTGCTTTGAAACCTCCAAGGCGACCACTCATGAAAACCCTGTTTATGAGGTTGATGGCATCATGCATTACTGCGTCGCCAATATGCCCGGCGCTGTTGCCCGTACGTCGACCATTGCTCTTGGCAATGCGACGATGCCCTTCATGCTGGCCTTGGCCGACAAGGGCTGGCGGCAGGCCTGCACCGACGATCCGTATCTGCTGGAGGGGCTGAATGTTCATGCGGGGCGTGTGACCTATGCTGCCGTCGGTGACGCGCTGGGCATTGATGTGCTGTCGCCCGATTTAGCATTAAAGGGATAGCGCCAAACAGAAAGGCCGCCCAATGGGGGCGGCCTTCATAATCCGGTTCGCGCGCGGCCTAATTGATGCCGCGCAATGCTTCGATCCGCGCCATAGTCTGCGGACCGGCAATACCATCGGCGACCAATCCGTTTTCAGCCTGAAACTGCCGCACCATGCGTTGCGTGGCTGGTCCAAAGTCCCCATCCACATGCAGGTGAAAACCAAGGCTGCGTAGTTTGCGCTGCAAATCGGCTACGTCCGGACCGCGCGCGCCGACACGCAGTGAAACAGGGCTGATCTCTGGGGGTTGCCAGTCGCTGCCAGCATGGCGCCGGTAGGCAGTCGCCATGCGGTTTGCGTAGTAATCAACCTGACCCGGCCCGTTATAGCGCCGGGCAAAGCCGCGCCAGTCGCGCGCCTTTAACTTATCCATGATGCCCGCCTTGTTGATAAAAGCGAGCATGACGGCAAGCTGGCCGGCCACACCTTCCATAGTCTTTTCGGCCAAAGCCTTGGGCGTACCAAAACCCAGCCACACCGCATTCTCGCCCAACACCTGGCCTACGCCCCAGGAACAGGCCGCATAAGCCGCTTGTTCATTAATAGCAGCAGCACGGGTAAGCTGGTTGTATCGTGCCGCCTGACTTTTCGCATAAGGCAGATCGCCCCAGCGGGGTGAAGCCAGTTTCCGGCGCACCGCCTCACGGCGCTGCGGGTCTGTCAGGTCGGAATAACGATAGAAAACGTGATATTCATATAGGATAAGCGGCATATCCCGCCCATCAATCTTTGTGAACGCGCGCCCGGCGCTTTCAACCTCGACCACCGCTTTCAGCGCGGCAGGTTCGATTTGCTGATCCAGCGCGACCCGTTCGATTTCATCCAATACGGCTGGTGAAAATGCCATACCCACCTCCACTAATATAAAAAATAATATGGGTGAGTTTACGCAAAACGGATGCGCCCGTCGTTCCGGGTATTCCTGACTTGTGCAGGAAACGGCAGGCAGGCAAAGTAGCCCGCCTGCCAGCCTTGCAATTACTGCTTTTGCAGCGCATCGCGGATTTCGATCAGGATGTCCTTTTCGGAAGGTCCGGTTGGTACGTCTGGCGCAACGTCATCCGGCTTTTCCGCAGCAGCCTTGATCCGGTTGACCATTTTGACCAGCATGAACACCACAAAGGCGATGATCAGAAAGTTGATCACGGCCATCAGGAAGTTACCAATCGCAAAGACGGAAACTCCGGCTTCTTGTGCCGCTTCAACAGAAGGAAACTCCCCCTCGCCCAGCACATAGAACCAGCCGGAAAAATCCATGCCGCCGGTGAACAATGCAATGATCGGGTTGATCAGATCACCCACAAGTGACGTGACGATCGCCGTAAACGCTGCCCCGATGATGATGCCGACGGCCATGTCCATGACGTTGCCTTTGGCGATGAAGTCTTTGAATTCGTTAATCATGATGTCCCACTCTTTTTTTTTACTTCTGCGCATGGCTGACGCCCACTGCGCAACTACGCACAGTTTTAACCTGATTGGCTCACAGAACCATAGGTTTTCTTTCGCGTTGTTCCCCGTAATGGTGCCGCAAGCATTTATGAAAAGGAGAATGCCCCCATGACCGATCTGTCCGATTTCCCAATTACCACCCGTTGGCCAGCCAAGGACCCTTCTGTCATCCAGCTCTTCTCCTACCCGACACCTAACGGCGTGAAGATATCCATCGCACTGGAAGAGATGGGACTGGCTTATGAGCCGCATCTGGTCACGCTGAGCGACGCAGACGTCAAAAGCGATGCGTTTCTGTCGCTGAACCCCAACAACAAGATCCCCGCAATCATCGACCCGAACGGCCCAGATGGCCCCATCGGGATTTTCGAAAGCGGTGCGATCCTGTTGTATCTATCTGAAAAAACAGGGAGATTCATCGGAAACACTGCAACGCAGAAGGCCCATATCACCCAATGGCTGATGTTTCAGATGGGTGGTCTTGGACCGATGCTTGGGCAGATGGGGTTCTTTTACAAGTTCGCGGGCAAGGACATTCCCGACGACCGCCCGCGCGAACGCTACCGGGACGAAGCGATCCGCTTGCTGGCCGTGGTTGAAAAACAGCTCGATGGTCAGGACTGGATTGCGGGGGAGTATTCCATTGCCGATATGGCGATCGCACCGTGGATCAATGCACTCGAATTCTACGGCACCAAGGACGTGGTCGGCTATCACGATCTGAAAAATGTGCCCGCCTATGTAGAGCGGTTTTTTGCCCGTCCCGCCGTGGACACGGCCCGGCGCATCCCAGATCCGTCCTGAGCGGGACCGAGCAGTAGTTTAAGACAGCTGCCCCTTCAGCACGTATTTAAGGATATCAACAACCTGCTGCGGCTCTTGCACAACGGCGAGGGCCGCTGCGTCGACCTCTTTCAGCGCATGCTGATGGTCATCCCCATGCATGACGATTAATGACTTGCCCAGCGCGGCCGCATAGCCTGCATCAAAGGCGGCATTCCATTGTTTGTATTGCGCGCCGAACCGCACCACCACGATGTCAGCATTTTCGATGCCATGGCGTGTGCGGATCGCGTTCAGCTTCGCGCCTTTATGGTCATGCCAGAACTTGTCAGGCTCTGCCCCCATGATCGTGACGCCGCAATCATCCGAGGCCGCATGATCGGTAACCGGTCCGGTAAATGTCACAGCCAACCCCTGTGCGCCTGCTGTAATCTGTTCGCGCCAGTCGGTGTGGATTTCGCCGGAAAGATAGATGTTCAGCGTCATGCGCGGCTCCTTGCGTTGAATGGGTCGCACAAGTCCTAAAGCAATTCGAGTTATACTTGAATCACAATTCGCTGCCTCTCCCTAATGGTCGAACGCGATTTGTGATGCTTGATATCTCAAATCAAAATCGGAACGCTGTGGACCGTTTCAGCGCCGGGACTAACCCGGTCACGACGCGCGTTTGCGAGCCACTACATAGCGCGCGATCCCCGGATGATTGCCGCTTTCGACAATATCAAAACCGGCGGCGGTGATTGCCTGCTCCAGCGCAGTAGCGGTGAAGCGCCGCACGTAGGGGGCTTTGCCCATGGCCCGCAGCATCGGCAGAAGAATGGCAAAACCGATCCCCTTGAGCCCGCCGCGCAGGCAGGCGGATTTGGAAATGAAATACCCGCCCTCAGGCAGTGCCGCATGGATTTGGCGAAAGCGGTTCTCCATTTCAGGCACCAGATGAAACAGGTTGAACGCAAGTACCGCATCATATTTGCGACCCTCCGGCACGGCGTCTTGCACAGCAAAGGTGATATTTGTTTGGGGGGTCGGCTTGCCCTTCGCGATGGCAATCATGGCAGGCGAAATATCGGTCGCGGTCAGATGGTCGACGCTGCTGGCCAGCAGTAAAGCGGTTGATCCTGTGCCGCAGCCCATTTCCAGCACCTGATCGGTGTTCTTGAGATAGCTGCGTGTCCGGTCCAGTGTATATTCATACGCCTGCGGATTGCCGATCGGTGATAGCGCATATTTCGGCGCGACTTTGTCCCAGAATGAAGCGTCAGTCATGGCGGTCCTCCTTTCGGAACAGGTTAACCCATGCACGTAATCCCGTGAATTGACGAAATGCGCAGCTTATTTATACATATATGCATGAATAGCCCTTTCGACTGGAGCCGCATGCGCGCCTTTCTGGCGACGGCAGAGACGGGTTCGCTCTCTGCTGCGGCGCGTGCAATCGGGTTGACCCAGCCAACGCTGGGGCGCCAGATCGCAGCGCTAGAGGATGAACTGGGGCTGATGCTGTTCGAACGGGTCGGGCGGGGGCTGCATCTGACTGCGGCAGGGCAGGAATTGCTGGTGCATGCACGCGATATGGGGGCCGCGGCAGATCGGCTGGCGCTGGCCGCAATGGGGCAAAGCCAATCGGTCGAGGGCACGGTGCGGATCACCGCAAGTGACATGTTTTCCGCGCTCTGGCTGCCAGCCGTTGTCAGCCGCTGCCGGGTGCTGGCGCCGCGTCTGCATATCGACGTGATAGCGGTAAACGATATCCGCGATCTGATGCGCCGCGAGGCGGATATCGCGGTGCGACACGTGCGACCGGATCAGCCGGATCTTGTGGCGCGATTGATCCGCGAAGCGCAGGCGATGCTTTATGCTGCCAAATCCTATCTGGATGCCCGGGTCAGACCGCAGTCTCTGGCCGATCTGGCGCAGCACGACTTTATATCTTTCGGCAATGTGGACCGGATGGTCAGCTATCTGAATACGATAGACATCCCTGTCACGGCGCAGAATTTCCGGGTCAACTCCGAAAACGGGCTGGTGGCCTGGGCCATGGCGCGGGCCGGGTTGGGTCTGTGTCCGATGGATGATGCCGTGGCTGCCATGGCCCCCGAAATGGAATGCGTCCTGCCGCAGATGAAGCCGATTACCTTTCCGGTCTGGCTGACGACACATCGCGAAATCCATACCAGCCCGCGTATCAGGCTGGTCTTTGATGTGCTGGACGAAATATTGAGCAAGGACTTACCACCGAACGCAACGCCGTCCCGGACCTGATCCGGGACCTCTGCGTTAAATCAGGTGGAGATCCCGGATCAGGTCCGGGATCAGATGTCGCCTATAGCGTTTGACGAAATACCTGAGACATGACGTATCTGCTAACGCGTTGAAATTTATGATTTCAGGCAGCGTTAGCAGATTCAGGTTTTTCGCATAGCGCTTTAGCCGCGCAGCGTACCGCCCGTTGCCTTGGTCACCTTTTCGACAATCTTGGCACTGACGTCGGTAATATCAGCCTCTTTGAGCGTTTTATCCGTCGGTTGCAGGCGCGCTGTGACTGCAAGGGATTTTTTGCCCTCGCCCAGATTGCCGCCGATGAATTCGTCGAAGACCCGCACATCAGTGATCAGCGCCTTGTCTGCCCCGGCAGCGGCGTTGACCAGCGTCAGCGCCTCAACCTCGGCATCGACCACAAAGGCAAAATCGCGTTCGACTGCTTGCAGGTCCGTCGCCACGAAAGGCGCGCGTGCGGTGGATTTCTTGCGCGGTGCGGGGATTTCATCGGGCCAGATGGTAAAGCCGACAGCCGCGCCTTTGATATCCATTTCGCGTAGGACCTTGGGATGCAATTCACCGAAGACACCGAGCACCTTTTTCGGGCCAAGGCAGATCTTGCCGTGTCGCCCAGGGTGCCACCAGGCTGACGCCCCGCGCAGAATTTGCACCTTTGCGGGCGCGCCAATGGCGGCGAGCACAGCCTCTGCATCCGCCTTTGCATCATAGACATCAACAGCCCGCGATGTGCCATGCACGTCCTTTGGGCCGGTCTTGCCGATCAGCACGCCAGAGACCAGCATGTGTTGTTCGCCCGGCTCCCCCCCGTGAAAACCCGCGCCAACCTCAAACAGGGCCATATCCATGAAGCCCCGCGCCTGATTACGTGCGACCGCCCGCAGCAGGCCAGGCAGCAGGTTGGGCCGCATATGGGACATTTCGCTGGAAATCGGGTTTTCCAGCATCGTCGCGTCATCGCCGCCGCCGAACAGTTCTGCCGCTTGCCGGTCAACAAAGCTGTAGGTCACGCATTCATTATAGCCCAGCGCCGCCGCCGTCCGCCGTGCGGCCTGTTGGCGCGACTGGCTAACCGTCAGGATCGGCTTGGGCACGCCCGCCTGCGCGCGCGGCATTGGCACGCCTTTCAACTTGGTCAGGGACGCAACGCGCGCGACCTCTTCCACCAGATCGGCCTCTCCCTGCACATCGGGACGCCAGGATGGCACATGGGCCATGTCACCTTCCATCCGGAAGCCAAGCGCGGTCAATGTGGCGTGCTGCGTGTCGGCAGGGATATCCATGCCAACAAGCGAAGAACAGCGATCTGTGTCAAGCTTATAGGCGCGCGCCGTATCCGGCACCTGCCCCGCCTGGATCAGTTCAGAGGCTTCGCCGCCCGCATGATCCACGATCATCCGCACAGCGTGTTCGACACCTGCGGGGGTGAATTCCGGATCCACACCCCGTTCAAATCGATAGCGCGCGTCGGAATTGATTTTGAGCGCGCGGCCTGTGTAGGCGATCTGGATCGGGTCCCAATAGGCGCTTTCCACGAAGACATTGACCGTATCCATGGTGCAGCCGGTTTCGGCGCCCCCCATGACACCGGCGATGCTTTCCGGCCCGTTATCATCGGAAATGACCATCTGCCCCGGTTGTAACGCATATTCCTTGTCATCCAGCGCCATGATGGTTTCGCCGCCCTGCGCGCGGTGGACGCGCAAAGCGCCCTGCACCTTATCGGCATCAAACACATGCAGCGGGCGGTTCAAGTCATAGGTAAACCAGTTGGTCACATCGACAAGAAAGCTGATGGGCCGCAAGCCGATGGCGCGCAATTGCTGCTGCAGCCAAGCCGGGCTGGGGCCATTTTTGACGCCTTTGATCAAACGGCCATAGAAAACTGGGCATCCGTCCAGCGTATCATCATCAATGGATACTTTCAGATCAGACGTAAAGCTGGCTGGTACCGGGGTAACCTCGACCGCTTTCAGCGCGCCAAGGCCACGGGCGGCAAGGTCACGCGCAATGCCATGCACGCCGAGCGCGTCGGGACGGTTCGGTGTGATCGCGATTTCAATCACAGGATCGACTTTTTCGGGCTGGTTGGTCGCCAGCCAGTCGGTGAACCGTTCGCCGACTTCGCCAGATGCCAGTTCGATGATCCCGTCATGTTCGTCGGACAGTTCCATCTCGCGTTCTGAGCACATCATCCCGTAGCTTTCGATACCACGGATCTTGCCCACGCCGATGGTCGTATCGATGCCGGGAACATAGGTGCCGGGGCTGGCGATGACCACGGTGATCCCTTCGCGCGCATTGGGCGCGCCGCAGATAATCTGGATCTGACCATCCTTGGTTGCGACCTGACAGACTTTCAGCTTGTCCGCATCGGGGTGCTTTTCCGCGCTGAGCACCTTGCCGATGGTGAAATCTGCCAGCCGCTCGGCGGGATTTTCGATGCCTTCAACCTCTAGCCCGAGATCAGTCAGCGCATAGGCGATATCATCAACGGAAGCGTCAGTGTCGAGATGGCGTTTCAGCCAGGAAAGGGTGAATTTCATCGGTCCGGTCCTGCGGTTCAGAATTGTTCCACAGCGCTTATCTCATATGCGCCGCCCCGAAAAGCGATCAGCGCAGTTTTCTACTGTGAAAGAGCGCGCCACACGACACAACTTAGCGTGCCAGAACAACATTCGCGTGATTCAACAAAATTTTGCTAGATTTGCATCAAGCGTGGCTCTAATGCGGATCAGTTTTCAGATGAGAGCGACTCATCTGTTTCAGGGTTTTACGATTATGACAGGTATCAAGTATCTTCTGCTAAGCGCGGTGCTGGCAGCGTTGGGCTTTGCGCTGAAACCCAGTGGCGACCGGTTGGCATCGGACAGCGTTATTCGCGTGCTGTCGGCAATGCAGCAGGAATGTAACCGGCACAGCCGTGTCGTCGGCGGGATCGAGGTCGGTTGCCGCAGCTTTGCCGATGTGCGCAAGATTGACATGCGCTCTGACAACCGCCGCAATGCCCATGAAGGCGACCACATCGTTCAGATCAGGCGCTAAAGTTGTCGCCACAGTCCACCTTCGACCAATTTTAAATGCCAAAAGACAAGCATGGTTCTTGAGTCGTCAAGACCATTGTCTTTGTGCAATCCTTTGTGATCCCTGCGTCACTAGAAAAATTTTGCATGATTGCGCGCGGTGACATGCGGATATCGTGTGGCAGGCGGTTGGTGATCTCGAAGCCGGATCGGCTTCGAGATGTAAGTTCAGATCACAGCTTCGAACAATGCTTTCACATTTGTTTCGGTCAGGGCGACCGGGTTGCCCCCGCAGGACGGGTCAGCCAGTGCCGCGGACACAAGCTCATCGAGGTTATTATGGTTGGCGCCCATGTCGCGCAGCCGGTGTGGGATTTCAAAGCTGTCGTTGAAGTCTTGCACAAATTTACGGAACCCGTCGAAGCCGCCCTCTATCCCGATATAGGATGCTGCCCGGTCGAACCTGTCGGAGATCAGCGGCGCGTTGAGTTCCAGCACTGCAGGCATGCAGACGGCGTTTGTGGTCCCGTGATGGGTGTTGAAGAAGGCACCAATCGGGTGTGACAGCGCATGGATCGCGCCCAGCCCTTTCTGGAATGCGACAGCCCCCATAGCCGCAGCGGACATCATGTTCGCACGGGCCTCGATGTCGGTCCCATCGGCATAGGCGCGCGGCAGGTTTTCAATTACCAGCCGCATGCCTTCCAGCGCGATCCCGTGGCTCATCGGGTGGTAATGTGGGCTGGAAAACGCTTCGACACAGTGGGCAAAGGCATCAAGGCCCGTGCCTGCCGTAATGAATTTCGGCATCCCAACGGTTAGTTCCGGGTCTGCGATGACGACACCCGGCAGGACCTTAGGGTGAAAGATGATCTTTTTCGCATGGGTTTCGGAATTGGTGATGACAGAGGCGCGCCCCACTTCTGACCCGGTGCCTGCGGTTGTCGGCACCGCAACGATTGGTGCGATCACATCTGCATTGGCGCGGGTCCACCAGTCGCCGATATCCTCAAAATCCCACAAAGGGCGGGTCTGTCCGGCCATGAAGGCCACCATTTTTCCCAGATCCAGACCAGAGCCACCGCCGAATGCGATGACCCCATCATGGCCACCGTCATTATAGGCGGCAACGCCTGCAGCGAGGTTCTTTTCGGTCGGGTTTGGGTCGACCTCGGCAAACATGGCGCGCCCGAAGCCTGCTTCTTCCATGATTGTCAGCGTCTTTTGCGTGATCTCCATCCCTGCCAGACCTCGGTCAGTCACCAGCAATGGTTTGGTGATGCCGACCTGTGCCAATGCGCCGGGCAGTTCGCTGATCCGGCCTGCGCCGAATTTGATTGCGGTGGGGTAGGACCAGTTGCCGGTCGGGCTCATGTTGTCACCTTTTTCAGATGGTAGGATTTGGGGCGCGTCAGGTTGTGGTAGCCGATCACGGACAACCCGCCGCCGCGCCCGGTGTTTTTGCAACCGGTCCAGCACAGGCCGGGGTCAAGATAATCGGCCCGGTTCATGAAGACGGTGCCGGTTTCGATCTGATCACCGACAGCCATGGCCCTGTCCACATCCTGCGTCCAGAGCGAGGCGGTCAGCCCGTATTCGCTGTCATTCATCAAGGCGATCGCTTCGGCATCGGATGACACTTTCATGATGCCGACCACGGGGCCAAAGCTTTCGTCCCGCATCACCCGCATATCATGGGTGACATTGGTCAGGATTTGGGGCGTCAGATAGGCCGCGCCGTCATCCTCGGCGAATGTGTCGATATGGGCTGTTGCTCCAGCGGCGACCGCTTGGGCAATCTGGTTGCGGACCTCTTGCGCGAAACGCACATGGGCCATCGGTCCGATGCTGGTTTCGGGGTCCAGCGGATTGCCGAGTTTATAGCCCTGCACAATCGCAACTGCCTTGGCGACGAAATCATCGTACAGGCTTTCATGCACGTAAATCCGTTCGATTCCGCAGCAGCATTGCCCGGAATTGAACATCGCCCCGTCGATCAACGTATCAACTGCAGCATCTAAATCGGCATCTTCCATGACATAGCCGGGGTCTTTGCCGCCGAGTTCCAGCCCCAGCCCGGTGAAGGTTCCCGCTGCGGCCTGCTCCATCGCACGCCCACCACCGACAGAACCGGTGAAGTTTATGAAGTCAAAGGCATTGCCCGCAATCAGGTCGCTTGTTGTTGCATGGTCGAGAAAGACGTTGATGAACACATCCTCGGGCACGCCGACGCTGTGAAACGCCTGCGCCATCCGTTCGCCCACCAGCAAGGTTTGCGTTGCATGTTTCAAAAGCACCGCATTGCCAGCAATCAGGGCAGGGGCAACCGTGTTGATCGCGGTCATGTAAGGATAGTTCCAGGGAGCGACCACAAAGACGACACCATGCGGCACCCGTTTAATGTAGCGCTTGAAACTGGCATCTTCACCGACTTCTATATCGGCAAGGCTGTCTGCCGCGATGTCAGCCATATGGCTGGCGCGTTCATTGAAACCGCCGAACTCGCCGCCAAAGCGGACGGGTCGCCCCATCATATGCGCCAGTTCCGGCACGATATCGTCGTTCATCGCCCCCACAGCGGCGACACCCGCCATGACCAGATCAATCCGCTCTTGCAGCGGGCGGGCGGCCCAGGCGGCCTGCGCATCACGGGCACGTTTGGCCACAGCGAAACCGGCATCGCGCGAGAGCGTTTCGCGGGTCGCATAGGTTGATCCATCAATGGGCGAAATACATGTGAGCTGCCCTGTCATCTTGTCCTCTTTGTCATGAACGTTCAAAACCGCGCGCGACCTCATAATCGGTCACAACGCGTTCGAAATCTTCGATTTCCACTTCAGCGGCGCGTACATAATGGTCAACCGTCCAATCGCCAAATGCCTCGCGCAGCATGTCGGATTGATCCAGCGCTGCGTGTGCGTCTTTCAGTGTGGATGGGATATGTGCAACCTGTGCATCATAGGCATCGCCTGCGAAGGGTGCTTCCAATGTCAGCCCTTCTTCGATTCCCGCAATCCCGGCGGCCAGTTGTGCCGCAGTGGCAAGGTAGGGGTTCATATCCGATCCACCGATCCGGCATTCCACCCGCACCCCTTTGGTGTTTTCGCCACAGAGCCGGAAACCCGCGGTACGGTTATCCACGGACCAGATCACACGGGTCGGGGCAAAGCTGCCTTTTTGGAACCGTTTATAGCTGTTGATATAGGGGGCCAAAAAATAAGTGCAGTCAGGTGCGTATTTCAGCAATCCCGCCAGATAGGATTTCATGATTGCGGACATGCCACGCTTGTCTGCTGGATCATGGAATGCGTTCTTGCCATCCTGCCAGAGCGATTGGTGAATATGGCTGGAAGAGCCCACCTTGTCGTGGTGGTATTTGGCCATGAAGCTGGCGGCGTGCCCTTGTTGCCAGGCGATTTCCTTGACCGCGTTCTTGGCAATCGTGTGGTAGTCGGCGGTCAGCAACGCGTCGGCATAGCGTATGTTCAGCTCTTCCTGACCTGCCTCGGCCTCTCCCTTTGTGCCTTCGACGGGGATACCTGCGGCGTAAAGATGATTGCGAACCGGGCGCATCACGCCCTCTTCTTTGGTGGTCTGGAAGATGTGGTAGTCTTCGTTATAGCCTGAAATCGGTTCCAGATCGGCAAAGCCGCTGCGGCGAATGTCGTCGAGACCTTTTTGAAACAGGAAAAACTCTAGCTCGGTCGCGGTTTGTGCGGTGTAACCCATCGCGTCTAATCGCTTGACCTGCGCTTTCAGAAGGGCGCGGGGCGAATGGGGCACGTCTGCGTGGCTGTGGTGGTCGATCACGTCGCAAAGAACCATCGCAGTCCCGTCGAGCCATGGGACCGGGCGCAGGGTGCTGAGGTCTGGTTTCATGATGTAATCACCATATCCTGCCTTCCACGAAGTCGCGGCGAAACCATCCGGCGTTGCCATTTCCAGATCAGTGGCCAGCAGGTAGTTGCAGCAATGGGTTTCTTCCCAGGCGCTGTCAATAAAGTGCTGCGCGAGGAACCGTTTGCCCATCAGGCGGCCCTGCATGTCGACGATGCAGACCAGCACAGTGTCAATCCCGCCCGCAGCGACCTGCGCTTTGAGATCATCGAAAGATAACATTGCGGCACACTCCCTTTCAGAATGGTCCCCGCCGATGACAACACCGGCAGGGATTTTGATTTAGCTGTAGCGGTACGGGCGGCCCGCCTTGAGCATGTCGGCGTTGTATTTCTTGATGATCTCGACCACCCGCGCCTTCACCTCGGACTCGGTTGCGATTTCGTCCCAGAATTCCATCGCTTTCGCTTCGACCTGTGCCCATTCTTCGTCAGGGATGGTAGTGAGTTCGAGTTTGCTGCCGTCCACGCGCAATGATGCTTCGCCGCCCCAGTACCACCACTGGCGATAGTAATGTGACTGGTCACAGCACACGCGGAACAGGGTTTGCAGATCTTCGGGCAGTTCGTTCCAGCGATCCATATTGGCAAAGAACGATCCGGCCCATGCGCCTGAAATGTTGTTGGTCAGGAAGTAGTTGGTCACATCCGCCCAGCCGACAGTGTAGTCTTCGGTGATGCCGGACCATGCGATGCCATCCAGCTCACCCGTTTGCATCGCGACTTCGACGTCTTCCCATGGGATAGTGACCGGCACGACCCCGAATTGCGACATAAAGCGGCCAGCGGTGGGGAAGGTAAAGACCCGTTTACCCTGCAGATCGGCAAGGCTGTTGATCGGTTCTTTGGTGGCGAAATGGCAGGGGTCCCATGCGCCCGCGCTGATGTGCTTGACGCCGACCTTGGAATATTCTTCGTCCCAGATTTCGTTCAGGCCGTATTGGTTGAACAGCACCGGCACATCGAGCGAATAGCGCGAGGCGAAGGGGAAATAGCCGCCGAACACGGTCACATCGGTGGGCGAGGCCATCGAATCGTCATCCGACTGTACCGCATCAATCGTCCCGCGCTGCATTGCGCGAAACAACTCACCCGTCGGGACCAGCTGGTCCGCGAAATAAAGCTCGATCTGCATGCGGTCGCCTGCGATCTTGTTGAACATGTCGATGGCCGGTTTGATCACATGTTCGGCCAGTGCGGGACCGGCATAGGTCTGCATTCGCCATGTGATTGTGGATTGGGCAACCGCCGGGGTGGCCAGCGGTGCGGCAATTGCCCCGGCACCGGCCGCTTGCAGGAACTTACGTCTTGTCTTCATTTTACCTTCTCCTTGTTGATGATAGGCGGCCTGCTTTTCAGGCTCTGTTATTGATTCAGTTTCCATAGACGATGCCTGGCAGCCACATGGCGATCTGCGGGAAGATCATGACAAGGCTGAGCGCGAGCACCATCAGCAGCACAAAGGGCACGATAGAGCGGTAGATGTCTCGCAATCCGATTTCCGGCGGTGCCATCGCCCGCATCAGGAACAGGTTATAACCAAAGGGCGGGGTCATATACGCGATCTGCGTCGTGATCGTGTAAAGCACACCGTACCAGATCAGGTCGAATCCCAGTTCGCCCACCAGCGGCACATAAAGTGGCGCGACGATCACCAGCATCGCGGTGTCATCAAGAAACGTGCCCATTAGAATAAAGCTGAGCTGCATCAGGATCAGAATCGCCCAAGGGCTGAGATGCATCTGCTCTGTGAACAGGTTTTCAATCGCCTGCACTGCGCCCAGACCATCAAAGATCGCCCCAAAACCAAGGGCGGCAAGGATGATGAACATGAACATGCAGGAAATACCCAGCGTCTTGCGAACGGAGTTTTCGAACACCTCTTTCGTCATGCGCCCTTTGAGTATGGCTGCGACGAAAGCCGCCATCGCCCCGATGGCAGAGCTTTCGACAAGCGAGGTCCAGCCTTTCACGAAGGGCACCATCATCGTGGCAAAGATGATCAGGGGCAGCAGCCCGGCCCGCAGCAGCCGCAGCTTTTCTGCCAGAGGCACATTGCGTTCTGCCTTTGGCAAGGCGGGGCCGAGTGCGGGGTTCAGCCGACATCGGATGTAGATGTAGATGATGAACAGCGTCGCCATCAGCAGCCCCGGCACCACGCCCGCCAGCCAAAGCTGCCCCACCGGTTGTCGCGCGATCATCGCATAAAGCACCAGCACGACCGATGGCGGCACAAGGATGCCCAGCGATGACCCCGCCTGAATGACGCCCGTCACCATGATCTTGTCATAGTTCCGCTTGAGCAGTTCGGGCAGCGCAATCGTCGCCCCGATGGCCATACCTGCCACCGACAGCCCGTTCATCGCCGAGATCAGGACCATCAGGCCAATCGTTCCAATAGCCAGACCGCCGCGCACCGGCCCCATCCAGACATGGAACATCTTGTAAAGATCGTCAGCGATCCGGCTTTCTGACAGCACGTAGCCCATGAAAATGAACATGGGCAGCGTCAGCATCGGATACCATTTCATCAGCTTCATCGCCGCTGAAAACGGGACATCGACGCCCCCCGTCCCCCAGAGCATCAGCCCGGCCAGCGCGCCGACAAAGCCAATCGCGCCAAAGACACGCTGCCCGGTAAAGAGCATCAACATCATGCCGCTAAACATGGTGAGGGCGATTAATTCATGGGACACTACAGCTCTACTCCACGGATGCGACCGATGTCGCGAAAGAACTCGGCCACGATTTGCAGCATCATCAGGAACACCCCGAAGGTGAGCATTAGTTTGATTGGCCAAAGGAAGGGACGCCACGCGGTTGAGCTACGCTCAAGATAACCTAACTGCTCGCCCGCCCCGGCCGGTCCGCCCGTCACAAAGGCAAGGATCAGATCCTTGAAGAAGGTCACAGGTTCCGATCCGAAATACCCCAGCGAATAGGCGAACGACCCCAGCCCGCCATAAAGCAGGACGCCAAGGTAAAAGAGCAGGAAGAAGGCAGTGAACCCATCCACCCAAGCCTTTTGCACCGGTGTCCAGCCGCCATAAAACAGATCCATCCGGACGTTTGATCCCATCTGGATCGAATACGGGCCGCCAAGGATATAATAGGCGACCATCACGAATTGCGCGGTTTCGAGCGTCCACATGGATGGCGTGAAAAACGTCTTGGAAACCGATGACCATAGCAACACCCCAACAAGGACGAATATCCCATACATCGCGCAACGCCCGATCAGACGGTTCATGCCGTCCACAAAGCGCACATAGGCCCTAATCAGACGCGGCATCTGTCGCCTCCAATTCGTTCAACGCAGGGTGCAGTAAGTTGAGCAGTGCTTCGGCCATGTCCCGCTGCTGCACCGGAGTTGCTATCAGGTCTGAGCGTAGTTCGAGCATCACGTTCGGAATGCCATTCTGCACCCCGTGCAGCCGCAGGGAATGGGTCACGCCATCTTCGGGCCCATAGGGTTGGTTACGCTCTACAGTGAATTTTGATGCGGTTGCGGCAGTCAGCATTGTGTCGGCCATGCGTCGGTCACGGTCATGCAGAATGCCGATTTCGGTGAGCCGTGCGTTGCCAAAATAAACCGGTGTGAAACTGTGCACCGTCACCAACGCACGGGGCTTTCGGGTCGCGATGATATCCTGCACTGCGATGCAGAACGGTGCGTAATAGGCATCGACACGCGCCCGCCGCTGCGCTTGGCTCAACCCTTTGTTGCCGGGAATCGTCACCAATTCGCTTTGCTCCGGCATGGCGCTTGCTGCCTCTGGCGGGCGATTGCAGTCATAGACCAATCGGGACACTTGGCTGGACACAAGTGGCGCATCCAGCGCGTCGCTGATCAGCTGCGCCATAGCGAATGCACCGGGGTCCCAAGCGGCATGGCTGATCTTATCCGCATCACTAAGCCCCAGATCCCCAAACATCGCCGGAATGTGGTGCGAGGCATGTTCACAAAGAATCAATACGCGGCCCGCGCCATCTGCATTATCAACCTGCACAGCATTGTTTTGCGATGTCTCCTGCAGGTCTTGCATCAAATATTCCCCGTTTCTGTAAAAATGTTTCCACAAGGCAAATTTTATGTCAAATATTTTCCGGAAATATGTCCAGAGAGATCGCAGGCCGCGTTCCCGAAAGTGGGAACTTGCTCAAATTGGATGCAAAACGCGAAAGAGGGATAAAGTGAGCGACACCAATATCACCGTGCGAGAGCTGATCCGCGAACATCATTCCGACCTGACCGTGGCTGAAAAGAAGCTCGCGGCGATGTTGCTGAATGACTATCCGGGGGCGGGGATTGCGTCGATCACTGTCGTCGCGAAGAATGCCGAGGTGTCGACCCCAACTGTGGCGCGCATGGTGAACAAGCTGGGATTCAAGGGATTTCCGCAATTCCATCAGGCGCTGCTGTCCGAGCTACAGGCCAAGGTGCAGGGCCCCAGTCAGCGCCGCGCGAACTGGGCAACGGAAGCGCCGGAAAGCCATCTACTCAATCGCTTTTCGCAGGCCGTGACCCGAAATCTGAGCCAGACCCTGTCAAATATTGACCACGACAAGTTCGACAAGGCCGCAGTCAAACTGGCCGACACATCGGGCCGTCTTTATATCGCGGGCGGGCGTATCACACGGGCGATGGCGGAATATGCCTTTACCCATTTTCAGGCGATCCGCGAGCGGGTGACGCATATGACCAGCTCATCCGCCACGTGGCCGCACTATGTTCTGGACATGAAGGAAGGCGACACCCTTCTTTTATTTGACATCCGCCGCTACGAAGCGAACCTGCTGCGCGTTGCTGAACTGGCGAAAGAGCGCAAGGTGACGGTGATAGTGATCACTGATCAATGGGCCAGCCCGATTGCCGATATCGCTGATTTTGTGCTGCTGTGCTGGGTGGAAATCCCCTCTGCCTGGGATTCGAATGTGTCCACGATCATGCTGTTGGAAACGCTTTTTGCTGCGGTGCAAGAACAGAATTGGCCACGCACCAAGGGCCGCTTTGACAGGCTGGACGAGGTGTTTGAAGCGGCGCGGCTATTCAGTAAACCCTGAACGCGACGCCGTCAGTACCCCGCCGCGCGATCGACAAGATGCAAAAACGGTTTTCCGTCCTCACCGCGCGCTATATTCTCCGCGACGACTTCAGCGGCAAGGTCGGGTCGGGTGGCCGAGGCGATATGCGGTGTCACGGTGACCTGCGGATGTGGCCAAAACGGATCATTGGCAGGCAGAGGTTCAATGCGGAACGTATCCAGCGTGGCATGCGCAATATGCCCGTTGTCGAGCGCCTGCAGCAGGGCCTGATCGTCGATCAGCCCGCCGCGTCCGGGATTCAAAACAACCGCACCTTTCGGCAGTTTTTCCAGCGCTGCGGCATCAAGGATACTTTCGGTCGCGGGCGTCTTGGGCAGAAGCAGCACAAGGATTTCCGCTGTGGACAGCGCCGCAGCAAACCCGTCCGCGCCACACAGACAGCGCAGGCCGGGCACGTTTTTTTGGCTGCGGCTCCACCCCGTGACAGGAAAACCAAGCGCAGCGAGCGCTGTGCCACAGGCTTGCCCCAGCGCGCCAAGACCAAGGATCGTGATCGGACGGTTTCGCGACAGGGGCGGGGTGACATCATTGCGCCAGACACCGTCCTGCCCGTTCAAATGCGCATCCATGCCCAGATGGTGACGCAACACATGGCCTGTCACCCATTCGACCATACCCTGATCCAACCCGCCGCCCACCATCCGCGCGAGCGGCATGTTAAGCGTGTCGTTTCCAACGATATCCTCCACCCCCGCCCACAGCCGCTGCACCAGCTTGGCGCGGGTGAAAGGGGTGAAATCTTTTAGCGGGGTCTCTCCACCGCCAAAGATGATATAATCCACCTGATCTGCCGCGTGATCCCGGCTGAGGTCGGCGTTAAAAGGCAAAGCATCAAAGGCGCTACGCAGATGCGGGGCGTATTCGTCCCAGACGGCAGTGTCGCCGGCGAAAAGGATATTGATCATTAGCGGGGCCTATGTACGTGGGCGCTTTGCACCAATCCGAAACCTGCAAGCAGAACCATCATGGCCGAGCCGCCATAGCTGACAAGCGGCAGCGGGACGCCGACGACAGGAGCAAGCCCGGTCACCATCGCCATGTTGACAGCAAAGAACAAAAAGAACGTCATCGCGATGCCGAGCGTCAGAAGTGACGCGAACCTATCCCGGTTATTCAGCGCTGAAATAATGCAAAAGGCGACAATCAGCAGATAGAGCATCAGCAAGGTCGTCGCACCAACAAAGCCGAATTCCTCGGCCAGGGTGGTAAAGATAAAGTCGGTGTGTTTTTCGGGCAGGAAGTTCAGCCGGGACTGCGTGCCTTGCATAAAACCACGCCCGGTCCAGCCGCCAGACCCTAGCGCGATCTTGGCTTGTGTGATGTGATAGCCTGCTCCCAGCGGATCATTTGATGGGTCCAGAAACGTATCAATCCGCCGGTATTGATAGTCCTTGAGCAACTGCCAAGGCGTTCCACGGCTTTCGAACACAGCGAATATGGTCCCCACACCCGCCCCAATCACCGTCGCGAAATAGCCCCAGTGCACGCCGGCCAGAAACATGACAGTCGCCCCGCCCATCAATAGCAGAAGCGAGGTTCCTAGATCGGGCTGACTGATCACCAATGCAACAGGGATTAGGATGAACAGAACCGGCATTGCAACCCAGAACGGGTGCGATGTCTTGTTGTTCGGCAACCAATCATAATATGCGGCCAGAAACATGACCACCGTGATCTTAGTTAGCTCTGATGGTTGCAGCCGCATGAAGCCAAGGTTGATCCAACGCTGCGCCCCCATATTCACCTCGCCGAATAATTCGACGGCAAGCAACAACAGAAGGGAACCGCCATAGGCCAGAAAGGCCATATTGCGCCAGAACCAGATCGGCACCATCGCGACAATGACCATGATGACCATGCCGACAATAAACCGCTTTAACTGCGGTTCCATCCATGGGGTGACCCGTCCGCCCGCAACCGAATAAAGCATCAGAAACCCGAAAGAGGCGACAGCCGTCAAAAGCACAATCACCGGCCAGTTCAGATAGAGTAGTTTGCGAAACCCCGCCGGGACGGATTTGGTGTTATACTCAAGATAGCTCATGCACGAACAAGACCTGACGATCCCGGCGGTATCCGCTCTTCGATACGGCGTTGCTGTGCTGCGATCCTGTCACGCACGTCGCTGGGATAAGCCTCTAGCGGGGGTGGCCCGCCGAATTGTGCCTGAAGGATGATGTCGCGCGCGATGGGTGCGGCCGCAGCAGAGCCACCGCCGCCATGTTCGACAATCACCGAAACCGCATAGCGGGGATTATCGAACGGTGCGAAAGCGGTAAACAGTGCATGGTCCCGCCGTTCCCATGGCAGATCCTCGTTGCGGATGACACCCGCCGCGCGTTCTTCTGCTGTGATCCGGCGCACCTGACTAGTGCCCGATTTGCCCGCCATTTTGTGCCCCTCGGCAATAATCCGAGAGCGATAGCCTGTGCCGCGATGATGATTGCAGACATCATACATAGAGGACCGAATGCGACGCAGGGTGTTTTCATTCACCCCAAGGCTTTCACCCAACCCGCTGGGTTGCGCCACACCGTCGATCAGCCGGATCAGACGCGGGGTGACTTCGCGCCCTGTTGCCAGCCGCGCGGTCATTACAGCGATTTGCAATGGCGAGGCAAGCACATCACCCTGCCCGATGGAAGCATTGACCGTATCGCCAATCCGCCAGCTTTCACCCCGGACAGATGATTTCCATTCCTTGTCAGGCGCAAGCCCGGTTGCCACGGCGGACAGTGGCAGATCGTGCCGGACGCCCAGCCCCAGCTTGCGCGCCATTTCGGCGATCTTGTCGATGCCGACCCGCTGGGCGATCTCGTAGTAATAGCAGTCGCAGCTTTGCTTCAGGCTTTCGTGCAGGTTGATATTGCCATGCCCGCCGCGTTTCCAGCAGTGGAACCTGATGTTGAAGACATCTGTATAGCCACCGCAATAGACGGTTTCTTCGGCGGTTGTAACGCCAGCCTCCATCGCGGCCAGCGCCACGACCATTTTGAAGGTCGAACCGGGAGGATATGTACCCTGCACAGCCTTGGCAGCAAGCGGCCGATACTTGTCTTCGTTCAGCGCGGTCCAGTCGCGGCTGGAGATTCCGCGCACGAATAGGTTCGGATCAAAAGCCGGGGCCGAAGCGACCGCACGCAGATCGCCGTTTTCAAGATCAATCACCACCGCGCCCGCACTTTGGCCGTCCAGCCGTGCCTGCACATAGGATTGCAGACGGCTGTCGATGGTCAGCTGCACATCCTTGCCCGGTTCGCCTTCGCGCCGGTCAAGTTCGCGCATGATCCGCCCGGCGGCGTTCACCTCGATCCGTTTATCGCCAGCGCTGCCGCGCAGCGTATGTTCCATCTTGTTTTCCGCCCCGGACTTGCCGATTTGGAATTTCGGGATTTGCAACAGCGGGTCATTATCATCAATCCGCTGAAGATCGTAATCGCTGACAGGGCCGACATAGCCCACCACATGGGCCAGATCAGCGCCCCAGGGGTACACACGGCTGAGCCCCACCTCGGCGGTGATGCCGGGCAGTGCGGGCGTGTTCAGGTTGATCTGCGCCACGTCTTCCCAGCTAAGCCGGTCCGCGATTGTCACTGGCACAAAGGGCGAGCGGCGCTGCATTTCGTCCATCGCGCGGGCCAGAACCTCTGGGTTGATATCGACAAGCTCGGTCAGCTTGGCCAGCACTTCCCCGATATCGCCCGCATCCTCGCGCACCATGACGACACGGTAATTTTGCTCGTTATCGGCGATTGCAATCCCGTTCCGGTCGAAGATCATACCACGGGCCGGGGGCAGAAGGCGGATGTTGATCCGGTTTTCTTCGGCCAGCAGCCGGTATTCATCGGCCTGATCGACCTGCATGGATTGCAGCCGCATCCCAAGCACACCAATCACCCCGACTTGCACGGTCCCCATCACAAGCGCGCGTCGGCTGATCATGCGGGCGCTGTCGATCACATCCTTGGGACTGCGTTTCATAGCCGTGCTCTCTTGCCATTGTCGATCAGGTTCGGACGGCCCACCCCGAACAAGGTATAGGCCACAAAAACCGCAAGCGGATAAACCAGAATAGTAAGCGTCATTTCAACCAAAGTCAGGCCCAACGGGGCCTGTGGGGTCATCACAATTGCAAGAACCATCCGATTCGCCAGCGTGATCGCGGCGATGCCAAAGGCGATACTGCTCCATTCCAACACCAGCGGCATGTTACGGAATTCATGCGCGCGCCTGCGCACCGCCTCGGTCAACAGAACGACGAGGGCCGCCCAAAGACCGGGCGGACGCTGAAACAACATATCCGCCATCAGAAATATTACGGCGATGACATAAACTGGCAGATAGTCCGGGCGGCGCGCCACCCAGACCAGCGTCATTGCCAGCAGGATATCGGGCGGCGCCCATGTGTCCGGGCGGGCATCCAACGGCACAAGCCGAGTGACGATCAGTACAAAGGCAAGCAGGACAAATGCGCTGCGGTTCATCCAAAGCCGGGCGACATGCGTCTCAGCCATCACCGATATCCGCCGTGTTCAGCGAAACCGGATTGGGCGCTGCCGGGCCAAAGAATTCGGCCTCGGGCGCCAGAAGCCCGCCGGGATCGGTGATGTCTTCATGCGGTTGTGAGCGCAGCACCCGCAGAAATTCCAGCCGCTGATAATCTGCCGACAAGCGCACGCGCAGCCTGTCGTCGGTGCCCAGCGCCACTTGACCAACCAGCAAATCAGCAGGGAAAATCCCGCCATCGCCGGATGACACAACCCGGTCACCGGGGCGCACCAGCGCGGTATCTTCCAGAAACTCCAGCGGCGGGTTCAGCGTGTTGTCACCTGCCAGAATGGCCTTTTGCCCGGACGGCTGGATCGTCACCGGAATCCGGCTTGATGTGTCGGTCAGCAGCAGCACCCTGCTCGTTTCGCGGCCCACACCCGCCACGCGCCCGACCAGACCGATCCCGTCCATCGTGGGCCAGCCATCGACGATCCCATCACGCGCGCCCACATTGATCAGCACCGACTGCCGAAAGGGGGAACCGCTATCGGTGATCACGACACCGGTGACATAGGTCAGTTGCGGATCAAGGCTGACATTGTTCAGGTCGAGCAGCTTTGCGTTTTCCTGTTCCAATTGCAGCGCCGCCTCTTTCCAGGCTTTCATCTGCTGCAGCTCGCGCCGCAAATCCTGATTTTGCGCCCGCAGCTGCTGATAGCTTTGGAAATCGCCAATCAGGTTGGCGATGCCGGTGATCGGGGCCATCGCCCATTCGAACGATGGCACAACCGCATCAATCGCCATGGCGCGGAACCGTTCCACACGCGGGCTGTCAATGCGCCAGAACAGGAACAACACCATAAGCGCAAGCACAAGCACCCCGACCAGCAATCTGCGGATCGGGCCAACATAATCTTCACTGTTCCGGTCGCGTGCCAGTGCTACCTCGCCTTAAACTTAGCTGTCGTAGTCTATCACATGCCGCAGCTGTTTTTCATATTCCAGCGCACGGCCGGTGCCGAGCGCCACACAATTGAGCGACTCGTCAGCAACCGAAATCGCCAAGCCTGTCTGCTCACGCAGGGCAAGGTCCAACTGACCCAGCAGCGCACCGCCCCCGGTCAACATCACGCCGCGATCAACGATATCAGCGGCAAGATCCGGCGGGGTGGCTTCCAGCGCCGTCATCACCGCCTCGCAAATCGACTGCACGGGTTCCGCCAGCGCCTCGGCCACTTGGGCCTGGCTGATCTCGGTTTCTTTGGGAACACCATTCAGCAAGTCGCGGCCGCGAATATGCATGGACTGGCCCCGCCCATCATCAGGCATGCGGGCCGTCCCGATAGAGGTCTTGATGCGTTCAGCGGTGGATTCACCGATCAACAGGTTATGCTGACGGCGCAGATAGTTGATGATCGCCTCATCCATGCGGTCGCCACCGACCCGGACAGAGCGGGCATAGACGATATCCCCAAGGGACAGCACGGCGACCTCGGTCGTACCGCCACCGATATCGACAACCATGTTGCCGGTCGGATCAGTGATGGGCATGCCGGCCCCGATGGCCGCCGCAATCGGTTCCGCGATCAACCCGGCGCGGCGGGCACCCGCAGACAGAACTGACTGACGGATCGCGCGCTTTTCGACCGGGGTCGCGCCATGCGGGACGCAGACGATGATCTTGGGTTTAGAGAAAGTTGACCGCCGGTGCACCTTGCGAATAAAATGCTTGATCATTTCTTCGGCGGTGTCGAAGTCCGCAATCACACCGTCACGCATCGGGCGGATCGCCTCGATACTGCCGGGGGTCCGCCCTAGCATCAGCTTGGCGTCTTCGCCGACCGCCAGCACCTTTTTGACACCGTCCTTGATATGATAAGCGACCACTGAAGGCTCTGAAAGGACAATACCGCGCCCTTTGACGTAGACCAGCGTATTCGCTGTCCCAAGGTCAATCGCCATGTCCGATGAAAACAACCCGCCGAAGCCTGCCATATTGTTGGTCTTCCTCAATATATTCAAAATCCGCGACTGTTCCGATGTCGCCGTTTCAAATGGTTATAAAGCGGGTGCGAGACAGTGAGAACCCCTTGATTTATGCAAGGTAGCGGCAAATTGCTTATTTCACTTTTTCAATTTTTACTCCCGGAACGGTCGTGATCCACGCCTGGAAATTATTATTTTTCAATATCGCCACGCGGAAAGCCGAAAGCGACTGCATCATAGGCGATGCCACCATGCGGTGTACCCATGCTATCGAGCGGCGTTTCGGTCAGAACCAAACCTAGATCTGGCGCATAATCCAGCATGTCGAACAGCGGCGTCGCGCCATCAATATGGACGGCAACACGGTAGGTCAGAACTTTGTAGGTGCAATGCCCCAGCCGGTGCGGCGACAAGGGTGATTGGCCTTCGGCAACGACCTCCACCCGCCCGATACCAGCCACCCTGCCGTCTTGCAGATATGTAACGTCGGATATCCAGTTTTGCCCTTTTGAAAGAGTATCCAGGCCGTCAATGTCGGCCGCGTAAGCTATCGTCAAAGGACCGGTCGCACTTGCACGCGTGCCCGGCAGCAGGGCATGCGGCTGCTGCCATCCCGGCCCTGTAGCAGGGCCATCTGGCGTATCAAGATGCCAGACGGTCAACCCATGATCCCGCGCCACGAACAGGCGGCTCACGCTTTGTCGGGTCGCAATAAGACGCAACCCTTCGTTCAGGTCGGCGCGGGTTGGGCAGCGGTCCTGCGCGGCAAGTGGTGTCGTCATCATCGCCACCCCCAACGCCGCGCAGAAGCCACGTATCATGCCGTGTCCTTATAACTAACGCCCTTCACATCATGGCCCGGGGCGGACTTCTCGCGCCGGACCAACAGCCGGTTCAACGCGTTGATATAAGCCTTGGCGCTGGCGACAACCGTATCGGTATCGGCAGACTGGCCCGTTGCAATGCGGCCTTCTTCTTCCATCCGGACAGACACCGTGGCTTGGGCATCGGTGCCTTCGGTGACAGCGCTCACCTGATAAAGCTGCAACCGCGCCTTGTGAGAGAACAGCGATTTCACCGCATTGAAGGTCGCATCAACCGGACCGTCACCCGTGGCCGATGTCTTGACATCGGTGCCGTCGATTTCCATCACCATATCCGCTGTTTGTGGCCCATCAGTGCCGCAAACCACGCGCAGGGATTTCAGCTTCAGGCGGTCATCACCGCTTTCATTCTGGTAGACCAGCGCCATCAGGTCATCATCAAAGACTTCCTTCTTGCGGTCGGCCAGATCCTTGAAGCGCACGAAAACGTCGTTCAACTGGTTGTCGGCCAGATCAAACCCCAGCTCGGCCAGCTTTGCCCGCAGCGCCGCCCGGCCAGAGTGTTTGCCCAAAGGCAAGGATGTCCCTGCCAGACCCACATCAGCAGGGCGCATGATCTCGAAGGTTTCGCTGTTCTTCAGCATCCCATCCTGATGGATCCCGCTTTCATGGGCAAAGGCGTTCTTGCCGACGATCGCCTTGTTGAACTGCACGGCAAAGCCCGAAACTGTGGCGACACGGCGCGAGATGTTGATAATCTTCGTCGTGTCGATCCCGGTCTGATAGGGCATGATGTCACCACGCACTTTCAGCGCCATCACCACCTCTTCCAGCGCGGTGTTCCCGGCCCGTTCGCCCAGCCCATTGATCGTGCATTCGATCTGCCGTGCGCCGCCATCAACAGCCGCCAAAGAGTTCGCCGTCGCCATGCCCAGATCATTGTGACAGTGCGTCGCAAAGATCACCTCATCCGCGCCGGGAACCTTGTCGATCAGCATCCGGATCAGATCAGCGCTTTCCACGGGTGCGGTGTAGCCGACCGTGTCAGGGATATTGATCGTCGTGGCCCCTGCCTTGATCGCGATTTCCACAACGCGGCGCAGGTAATCCTCTTCCGTGCGGGTCGCATCCATCGGCGACCATTGCACGTTGTCGCAAAGATTGCGCGCATGGGTGACGGTATCATGGATCCGCTCGGCCATTTCATCTTGATTCAGGTTGGGGATCGCCCGGTGCAGGGGCGATGTGCCGATAAAGGTGTGAATGCGTGGTTGGCGCGCGTGTTTCACGGCCTCCCAGCAGCGGTCGATATCTTTGAAATTGGCACGGGCAAGGCCGCAAATAACCGAATTCTTGGCGCGCTCTGCAATTTCGCTGACAGCGCGGAAATCCCCTTCCGAGGCGATGGGAAACCCGGCCTCGATGATATCGACGCCCATTTCGTCCAGCAGTTCCGCGATCTCCAGCTTTTCGGCATGGGTCATGGTCGCGCCGGGGCTCTGCTCGCCGTCGCGCAATGTAGTATCGAAGATCAGGACTTTATCCTTGGTCATGACGCTTCCTCCTTAAATCATGTTGTGGGCGGCGGCCGTGTGGTCCGCGTCGCCGGAATTGGGTGCGCCATGAAACGTCACGACCATGACATCAATGTCATTTCTGGTCGCGGCTGCTTTGGGGTCCCAATGGGTGTCGAGCAGGCTGAGTTTTTCAGCAAGATTGATGGCTTTCATGATGTGTTCCTTAGCGTGAAAATGTCGGCGCTGATCCCTTCCGAGCGGTCGCGCCGAAAGGCACGCTCAGAAGCGGCTAAGGAGTAGGAGGTCGCGCGCAATCAGCCCGGTGGGGGCATTGCTGGGGATATGGGCGCGATACATCATGATGCGAACTATACAAAACTTTGAAAGGTTGAAAAGTCATGAATTGCAGGATGTGCAAAATTCCTGAACGCTGCTGTTCCTTTTCTTGCCCGTTGTCGCGTCGGCGCTAGGTCTCGTCGCAAATACGGAGGTTGAGATGCGGGCGTTGATCTTGGGGGCAAGCGGGGGGATTGGCGCGGCTGTGGCGGCCCGGCTGCGTGACGATGGGGCCGAAGTTATCACCCTGTCGCGTCGCGCCGATGGTTTTGATGTGGCCCGTCCGGAGCAAGTAGATAAATGTTTGGGCGCGGTTGATGGCCCCTTTGACATGGTCTTTGTCGCGCTCGGCATCCTCGCCCCTGCGGGCCACGCGCCGGAAAAATCGCTCTCTGCCATTAATGCGGATACGATGGCACAGGTCATTGCGGTCAATACCATCGGCCCCGCGCTGATCCTGCGCCATGCCGCGCGTCTACTGCCCAAGGACCGGCGGGCTGTTGTTGCGGTTCTTTCGGCCCGGGTCGGGTCAATCGGCGACAATCAGATTGGCGGCTGGTACAGCTATCGCGCCTCTAAGGCGGCGCTGAACCAAGTCGTGCATGGCGCAGCGATTGAACTGGGCCGGTCGCATAAGAACTCTATCTGTGTTGCCTTGCATCCCGGCACGGTCGCAACGCCCTTTACCGCCAATTATGCGGATCGCCACAAGACAGTGACTGCCGACAGTGCAGCGACAAATCTGCTCGCCGTCATCGCCGGGCTGCGCCGGGACCAGACCGGCGGGTTTTATGATTATGCAGGGCAAGAGGTTATCTGGTGAGATTGGTCCTGATCCTAGGCGATCAATTGTCGCCGCACCTTAGTGCTTTGCGCAAATGCGACAAAGACACTGATATCGTGGTGATGGCAGAAGTGATGGATGAGGCATCTTATGTCGCCCACCACCCCAAGAAAATTGCGTTCATTTTTGCGGCCATGCGCAAATTTGCCACCAAACTACGCGATGACGGCTGGACGGTCACCTATACGCGTTTGGATGATCCGGACAACTGCGGCTCAATCACTGGCGAGCTGATCCGACGCGCCGCTGAATATGATGCGGCCGGTGTCGTCTACACCGAACCGGGCGAATGGCGGCTGATCGCGGCACTCGGTAATATGCCGTTGAAGACACACAGCCTGCCCGATGATCGTTTTATCGCGACACATCAGGAATTCGACGATTGGGCCGCAGGGCGCAAGGCGCTGCGCATGGAGTATTTCTATCGCGATATGCGGCGCAAGACTGGCCTGTTGATGGATGGCGACAAACCAGAGGGCGGCAAGTGGAATTATGACCACGAGAACCGCAAGCCCGCCCCGAACGACATCGATTACAGCGGTCCGATGCAATTTACGCCGGATGATGTGGTTGAAGATGTGCTCGACCTGGTGGCCGCCCGGTTTGGCGACAATTTCGGCACATTGCGCCCGTTTTGGTTTGCCACCGATACTGGGCAGGCGCGGCGGCACTTGACCTATTGGATCAAGGGCGGGTTGCCGCAGTTTGGCGATTATCAGGATGCGATGCTGGATGATCACCGCTTTCTTTATCACGCGATTATCGGGCTTTACGTGAACGCCGGGCTTTTGAACCCGCTAGAGGTTTGCCGCGCTGCCGAACAGGCCTATCGCGATGGTGATGCCCCGCTGAACGCGGTAGAGGGATTTATCCGCCAAATCATTGGCTGGCGCGAATATGTGCGCGGCATCTATTTCCGCGAAGGGCCGGATTATGTGACCCGCAATGCTCTGGGCCATGATCGCGAACTGCCTGCGATGTTCTGGGGGGCTGACACAGCGATGAACTGCGTTGCCAAGACTGTGGCGCAAACGCAGGCAGAGGCTTACGCCCATCATATCCAACGCCTGATGGTGACGGGCAATTTTGCCCTGCTCGCGGGGATCGACCCCATGCAGGTGCATGAATGGTATCTGGCTGTCTATGCTGATGCCTATGAGTGGGTCGAAGCCCCCAATGTCATCGGGATGAGCCAATTCGCAGATGGCGGTATCATCGCATCAAAACCCTATATTTCATCCGGAAATTACATTCACAAAATGTCAGATTACTGCGGCAACTGCGCCTATCGGGTGCAGGATAAAACCGGGCCGGACGCTTGCCCGTTCAACCTGCTGTATTGGCATTTTCTGGACCGGCACCGCGACCGCTTTGCAGGTATCCCGCGCATGGGTAATATGTATCGGGTCTGGGACCGGATGGATGACACAAAGCGCGAGACGGTTCTGGAAGAGGCGACAAATTGGTTAGCGCGGCTGGATGGTGGAGAGGCGGTCTAATTCGCATCCAGCGTCGCGATGGCATCGTATGCGCGTTCTGCCAAACAGGTTTTGTCGAAAACCGGCCCGCTTGCGCTGTCGTCTTTCATAACGGTCAAACCACGTGCCACGTTATTCCGCGCGTACGCTGACTGATCGTCGCTGCGGTCCACCGCATCGTAGGTGGTATGCAGCTGATATGTATAACCCCGATTCTGAAAACTGATCTGGCCGAAATACGCTATCTCTGTGCCGCCATAGGCTCGCACGCCCACCTCTGCGGCCCGTCTGTGCAGCGTCAGCTCTGCCCTGCCGCCAATTGGACCATAGCGATACGTAAAGTGATCGCCGTCATGGGTCACCGTCACCATATGGGTGCCACCAATCAGCGCACAGTGAAAAACGGTGCCGTCCGGCACAACGTATTTTTCCCCATCCGCCGGTCGTAAGTCGGCCTGCCTTTCATACAGTGCCGCGTCGTCATCATAGTAGTTGCAATAGGCCTCAATCAGGTCAGGCGCATGGGGGAGCAGGTCGGGGCCGTCAGCCGCGTCATAGCTTTGCGCGCCAATGGTCACTTTGCAGCCTGATATTTCGCCCCCACGGACAGATATTTCCATCAGCTTTTCCAAGCTGTCCTGCCGGATATCATGGAATGAGATCACCCGCGCGCAGCAGCTGGAGCGCGCGTCGCTAACCAGATATCCGGCGCGGTCACGGGCGAATTGGGCGCCATTCATAGCACCAAGGGCGCGGAAGTCTTGGGCGAATGGATCATAGCGAAAGAATTCATAATCACTGTTGACCATGCCGACCAAGGTGAGGACGCCCAGATCAAGCCAGCCATCCTTGTCAATATCAATCAGATGGGGTGGACGGGCAGACGACAGCGCGAAACCGGCAACGGCATCACCGCTGAGGTTGACAGCGAAATCTTCATCAGCGTGCGACCAGACGACCCGCATCTTGCGGCCGCCCTCTACCCAATTCAATGCGCAGGGGGCCGGGGTGGCGTCATGGTCAACGGGACCGAATTGCGCGCCAAAATTAGCTGCATTCACGACGGTACAATCGGGTAGCACTGTCTGCGACAGCGCAGGGGTTGTCCACCACGGCAGGATACTCAGCAAAAGCGCAGCGGCGGAACGACAAAAACGCATTTACAGACAGCCTTTGTAAAAACGAAAAACGGCTGCGGTGATCAGACCGCAGCCGTTTCAATTGTTTGACCGATCAGTTACCTTCGGTCGTTTCGGATACCAGCGCGCCGTCCGACCAAATTCCGATGCTTTCCTGACCGGTGGCGTAGGTCATCTTACCCTCGCCCTCGCGGCGGCCCCGGACAAAGCTGCCCTCGTACACATCGCCATTGGCATAGGTCGCGACACCTTCGCCGTTGATTTCACCATTGCTCCACTCACCGGTATAGCTGAACCCGTCAGGCAGGGTGATTTCACCTTCGCCGTCACGTTGGCCTTCGCTGAAGGCACCCACGTAGACTGTGCCGTCCGCATAGGTGGCGCGACCTTGACCGTTGCGCTGGCCATTGGCCCATTCACCGTCATAAACATAGCCATCGGCGTAGGTCATTTTGCCTTCACCGTGGTTCTTGGCATTCTGGAATTCGCCTTCATAAACAAGGCCGTTCACATAGGTGGCAACGCCTGTCCCGTTGATCACACCCATATCCCAGTCACCTTCGTAGGTCGATCCGTCAGGATAGGTGATCTTGCCTGTCCCATCGGCCAGATCATCGGCAAAGCTGCCCGCATAGACAGAGCCGTCAGGATAGGTCACTTCACCCGTTCCGGCGATTTTGCCCTCGTCCCAGTCACCAACATAGGTATAACCATCGGTCCCCCGGAAGGTGCCGGTGCCGTGACGGCGGTCATTCACAAAGCCACCTTCATAGACATCGCCATTGCCATAGGTCACGGTGCCCTGACCTTCGCGGCGACCTGCGACCAGATCGCCATCATAGATGTCACCATTGGGTTGGGTCAGGCGCCCCTTGCCCTGAATTTGTCCATCGACCCATGCTCCGGCATAAACCATGCCATCAGCCATGGTCAGCGTGCCGGTGCCATCCCGTTCACCCGCGCGCAGCTGGCCTTCGTAGACGGAACTGTCGGGATAGGTGATCTTGCCCTGGCCTTCTTTGATCCCGTTGACCCACTCGCCCTCGTAGACGTAACCGTCGGGGCTGGTCATGACGCCGATGCCGTGATGCATCGCGTTGCGGAATTCACCTTCGTAGACGACGCCATTGGCATATTCAGCCACGCCCTGACCCGTAATGTTGCCGTCGACCCAGTCACCTTCAAATGTGCCGCCATCGGCAAAGGTAATCCGGCCCTGACCTTCGGGCTTGCCTGCAATAAACGCGCCCTCGTAGACAGAGCCGTTGGGGAAGCGGGCAACGCCTTCGCCGCGGATCTCACCTTCGACCCATGCGCCGGTATATTCGTACCCGTTGGGAAGACGGTAGGTGCCGGTGCCGTGCTGCTTGCCGTTCTGAAAAGCGCCCTCGTAAATGCCGCCATCGTCGTATTGCTTGGTCTGGACCGTCTGCGCCTGTGCAGTCACCGCAAGCCCTGCCGTCAAAATGACTACGGCGATCGCTTGTGGCAGTTCAAACATCTTCATCAAAAATCTCCGATCCACATTTCACGGCGCAGGATAGATGACGGCCTGCATCCTTACAACGGCTTTGGAAGTATATATGGCCAATTTCTGACGCACATGCCTTTCAACCGCTTTTCTTTCTGCTACATCCTTCGCAGTGCTTTGGGACGAAACTATGACAAAATTATATCGATTAACGCTGGCGCAGTTGAATCCGACGGTCGGCGATATCGCCGGAAACGCAGCGCAGGCACGTGATGTATGGGAGGCCGGCAAGGACGCGAAATCTGATTTCGTTGCTCTGCCGGAAATGTTTCTGACCGGCTACCAAACACAGGATTTGGTCACAAAACCTGCGTTTATTGCCGATGCGATGCTGCATCTTCGCACGCTCGCGCTTGATTGCGCCGATGGTCCCGCGCTCGCCATTGGCGGCCCGATGATGGAAGATGGCAAGCTTTATAACTGCTATTTCGTGCTGAAGGATGGCGGGATCATTGCCACAATGCGCAAGCATTTTTTGCCCAATTTCAATATCTTCGACGAAGTGCGCCTGTTCAAGAGCGACGGAATCTCGGGCCCCTACACCACCGGGAGCGGCCCGCGAATCGGCAGCCCGATTTGCGAAGATGCGTGGTATCCCGACGTCTGCGAGGCGATGGCCGAAAGCGGGGCCGAGATTTTCGTTGTGCCCAACGGGTCACCTTATTTCCGCGACAAATTTTCCATCCGTATGAACAAAATGGTCGCCCGCGTCATCGAAACCAGCGTACCGCTCGTCTATCTGAACATGGTCGGCGGTCAGGATGATCAGGTGTTCGATGGCGGATCATTCGTGCTGAACCGTGGCGGTCAGCTGGCCATGCAAATGCCGGTTTTTGACAGCGCGATTGCCCATGTGGATTTTCGTCAGACAGATGACGGATGGGAAGCCCTGCATGGCGAAAAAGCCGCACTGCCCGGCAGTATCGAACAGGATTACCACGTAATGGTGCTGGCGCTGCGCGATTACATGCGCAAAACCGGGTTCAAGAAAGTGCTGCTGGGCCTGTCCGGCGGGATCGACAGCGCGATTGTGGCGGCCATCGCCACCGATGCGCTTGGCCCAGAAAACGTGCGCTGTGTTATGCTGCCGTCAGAATACACAAGCCAAGGCTCGCTGGATGACGCCGCTGCGGCCGCAAATGCGTTGGGCGTGACCTACGATACCGTCAATATCGCTGGCCCCCGCGCCGCTGTGACCGAGGCGCTTGCGCCGCTATTCGGCGATCTGCCCGCCGATCTGACAGAGGAAAACATTCAATCCCGTCTGCGCGGCCTGCTACTGATGGCGCAATCGAATAAATTCGGGGAAATGCTGCTGACCACCGGCAATAAATCCGAGGTCGCGGTGGGCTACGCCACGATTTACGGCGACATGGCGGGCGGCTACAACCCGATCAAGGATATGTACAAGACCCGCGTGTTTGAAACCGCCCGCTGGCGCAACGCCCACCACCGTGACTGGATGCAAGGCCCGGCAGGCGAAGTGATCCCCGTGGCGATCATCGACAAGCCGCCCTCGGCAGAGCTGCGGCCGGATCAAAAGGACGAAGACAGCCTGCCGCCCTACGACATCCTTGACGGTATCCTGAAGATGCTGGTCGACGACGAGGCCTCGGTCGCTGACTGCGTGGCCGCAGGCTATGACCGGGAAACCGTAAAAAAGATCGAGCATCTGATTTATATCAGTGAATACAAGCGGTTCCAGTCGGCCCCCGGCCCACGCCTGTCCAGCAGAGCGTTCTGGCTTGACCGGCGCTATCCAATCGTAAATCGCTGGCGCGATAGCAGCTGATTTCACCCGCACGTCGGGTGATCCGATCATCTTCCTGAAAGGGCCATATTTCGGTCGGGTTCGCACATATTCTGTGTAACGCATTGTTCGTATTCACACAGGAGTAATCAGTGAAACTTTACACGTCCCAAGGATCAATGATCCGCGGCTCTCTCTTCTGCCTTTTCCAGATCACGGTCGGCCGTATCATAATGCGGATTGCTGACGCAGATATCGCGTTGATGTATTGGATTGGCCTTGCTTGGTGTCTCGGCTTTACCTTTGTGATGCTGCGCATCATCCACGCCTATTTCACCCAAAAACCGTCGTTTGAGGCGGATAATGATGGGTTTTCCGTCATGGGCAAGCCAAAGCGTCCGTGGAGCGATTATCATGGTGCGCGGACCAAGGGTGTGCATGTCTACTTCATCCCGATCCTGCGCTGGGTGATCGTAAAAACGGGGCCTGGTCTTTTGGGGTCGCAACAGCAGATCCATTTTGGCCATCTGTCAGAAAAGCCCAAGAAAATGGTCGGGCGTATGAACAGCTTTGCCCAAAAACAGATCGCACATCGGCGGTAAGCGCTTGCGCGTCACATGTCGCCAAACCTCGCGTGTCCGGTCGCATAGTCGGCGCGCCAATGGGGTGTCAGTGATACAGGGTGAGGCCCAGCGTCGCGCAGGCACGTGTTGCATTACAACCAGCGCCTGCGCTTCGCGGCCACCACGGATGACGATGTCTTGACACAAACGCAGCCTACACCCCCCAGCGAAGGTATTGCGCGTCAATACGTGACAACTCGAAAAAACGATAAGTCGGTCTCTACCGACGCATCCTTCTGGATGGCAACGGCGCTGCATGACGTTGTTCAGGCAGGCCCTTTAATATCTATATAAACCTGTCTCGCCTAAGTTTGCGTTAACTGCGCCACGTAATCTGTTAGTCTTTTCCCAAGGGGGCCATCATCGTGAACAAAACCCAACCAACCGCACAGCCTGTTGCAGACTTTATCGCGACAGTCAGCCACCCGACCCGGCGGGCCGATGCGCAGGTTCTCGACGCGATGTTCCAGCGCGTGACGGGCTGGCACCCGCAGATGTGGGGGCCGTCGATCATCGGCTACGGGCAATATCACTATGTCTACGACAGCGGGCACACGGGCGATTCTATTGCCACCGGGTTCAGCCCGCGCAAGGCCAATATGGTGCTCTACATCATGCCCGGCTATGCGGATTTCGGCGATCTGTTGTCCCGGCTGGGCAAGCACAAGCGCGGCAAGTCCTGCCTTTATATCAACAAGCTCGCTGATGTAGATCTGCGCGTGGTGGAAGAACTGGTGCGGGCCGGTCTGGATGACTTGGGCCGCCGGTGGACGGTTAGCCCGACATAAGGCGCCGCCCGGTCACCCCGGACGGCGCATGTGGATCAGATCAACTGATAGCTATGCGGCACATAGTGGAACCCATCGCCGCGGGTCTCGATAAAGCCCATGCCGGGGAATGGCATATGATAGCCGATCAATGGCACGCGGTCCGCCGCGGCCATACCAAGGATGCGGCGGCGGGTTTCGGCGGCCATCGTTTTGTCCATGTCAAACCGCACCTCCCAATCGGGATAGGCCACTGACCAGACATAATGGTTGGCGACATCGGCCATAAGCAGCAGCTGGCGTCCGCCGCTTTCCAGCATGAAAGCCAACTGTCCCGGCGTATGCCCAAAGGCGTTGACAGCGGTAATGCCGGGACGGACGGCATCACCATCGCCGATAAAGCTGAACTTTTCCGCCAGCGGGCGGACTTTGGCCTCAAACCCATCATTTTCAGCCGCCGCCCAATGGTCGAACTCGGCCTGCCCGGTCACATAGGCCGCATTGGCGAATGTTTCGGCCCCACCATCATCGGCCAGCCCGCCAATATGGTCGCCATGCATATGGGTAATCACCACATGGGTGATATCATCGGCATCATACCCGGCAGCGTTCAGGGCCGCCGTGGTACCGGCAGGGGACAGCCCGGTATCAAATAAGATCACCTCTGCCCCGGTATTCACCACGGTCGGGGTGAAAAAGAACTGGGCGGCATCGGTTGGGATGAAATTGGCGGAACTGACCTCTTCAAAGGTCGGATCATCGACATTCAAGCCGAAAATCGTATGCGGGTCAGGCACGCTGCGGCTGCCTGCCAGAACTGTGGTCACCTTGAAATCGCCCAAGGTAAAGTCGCGATGCGTCGGCAAGGCGGCGGTATGGGCATCGGCACTGGCAACGGTCGGAAGGGTGGCAGCCATGGGAAGCGCGGCACCTGATAACAGAGTTTGACGACGTGTCAGCTTCATCGGAGTGAACCTTTCATTGCAATGAATGACGCAAGGGTAGCGCGTGGGGCATGTCAGGCAAGCCAAAGTTCTGCCCGGGGCCTGCCTGCATGGACAATTGCGCACAGGCATGACAAAGCGTCCCGCAACAGGAGACATCCCATGACCACGACCAGATTCGCCCCATCGCCGACCGGCTGGCTGCATATCGGCAACCTGCGTGCCGCCTTGTTCAACTATGCGATTGCCCGCCAAAATGGTGGCACATTCGTTCTGCGCATTGATGACACCGATCAGGAACGATCAAAGGACGAATATATCGCGGGCATTCAGGACGACCTGACCTGGCTGGGCCTAACCTGGGATCGGATCGAATATCAGTCCAAGCGGATGGACCGTTACGCCACCGCCAAACAGCAGCTGATCGACATGGGCCGGCTTTATGAGTGTTTTGAGACACCGACAGAGCTTGACCTTAAACGCAAGAAGCAGCTGAATATGGGCAAGCCGCCGGTCTATGACCGGGCAGCGCTGGACCTGTCCGAGGACGAAAAAACTCGCCTGCGCGCGGAACGCGGCGGATCGCACTGGCGTTTCAAGCTGGATCACGAACGCATTGAATGGGCGGATGGGATTATCGGCGATATCTCGATTGATGCGTCGTCGGTCAGTGACCCGGTGCTGTTCAAAAATGACGGGCAGATCCTTTATACGCTCGCCTCTGTGGTTGATGATGTTGAAATGGGGATCACCGATATTGTGCGCGGCTCTGATCACGTCACCAACACGGCCACGCAGATTCAGATCATTCAGGCACTGGGCGGCAGCGTGCCGCGCTTTGCGCATCATTCGCTGCTGACCGGCCCGCAGGGTGAAGCGCTGTCGAAACGGCTGGGCACCCTTGCGTTGCGCGACTTGCGCAAGCAAGGCATTGCGCCGCAAGCGGTCCTGTCGCTGATGGCGCGGCTGGGGTCCTCTGATCCGGTGGAGCTGCGCAGCAATGTGGACGCGGTTGTCGAAGGGTTCGATCTGTCGAAATTCGGCTCTGCGCCCACGAAGTTCGATGCCGAAGATCTCAAGCCGCTGACCGCCCGCTATCTGGGCACCCTGGGTTCCCAGGACGTGGCCGATGTCTTGACATCGGCTGGCGTACCCGACGAGATGGCAGAACCATTTTGGCAGGTCGTGCGCGACAATATCAACACATTGGATGATGTCGCGGCTTGGTGGGCCATGTTCCGGGATGGTGCCACACCTCTTGTTGCGGAGGACGACAAGGATTTCGTCGCGCAAGCGCTTTTCCTGCTCGATAGCCCACCCTACACGGCGGACACTTGGGGCAACTGGACCGCAGCTGTGAAAGAGGCGACAGGCCGCAAGGGCAAACAGCTTTTCATGCCACTGCGCAAAGCCGTTACCGGGCGTGAACGCGGGCCGGAAATGGCGGATGTCATGCCGCTGTTGCAGAAAAAACCCACGCTCTGATCGCGCCTGCGTCGGGCGGTTAACTTCCCGCCTGATGCTGCGCTGCGGCCAGCAATTTGTCGACCAAGTCCCGCTCTGCTACAGTCAGCCTCTGGTGGCGCGGGTATTGCGGGTCGGCCCGGTCATCGAACACCGATCCCCCCCCAACCATCCGTGGTGTCAAAGAAATGCATGGCACCCCGGTGCCCGTAGACCTGCAGATATCCCTGCACGACCACATCAAGATAGCTGAGCAGGATCGGGTGTTCGCCAGCGCTGTGATGCTCTGGTTTCACCTGATACACTGCTGTGGATGATACGGGGCCATTCCGGCGAATGCGATCTGTGACGTCAACGCGTTGATAGGCTGCCTCGCGCTGGTCCAGCAGCGCCCAGTCGGCCCCGGGCACATGTGCCGTCAGCCCTTGTAACGTGCAGCCCGCCGCCGGTTCGACCGACAGGAAAGCAGCGTCGCGCAGGTTTGTCCGGCGCCAGATCCGCCGCCAGCCTTGCAGCGTCGCCGGGCGGGGGTCGGCGTAATCATGGGTCGCCACGTTCACAAGGCTGCCATAGCCGAAAAAAGCCGGGCCGTTCATTCGCGCGCCCGCAACACCTGCGCCGGGCGCGCCGCCAGTGGCCGCCATGCAAAGGCCAAACCTGCCAGCAGCGACGCCAGAACCCCGCCGCCGATAATACCCAAAGCGTTGGACCAGATGATCATATAATCGGTTTCCATGATGTAGGTCGCAACGGCCCAGCCACCCAGAATACCGGCCCCCAGCGCCACGATCCCTGCTGCCAGCCCCAGCAATGCGGCGCGCAAAGCAAAGCTCGCCATGATCCGGCCGCGGGTTGCGCCCAGTGTTTTTAATATCGCAGATTCAAATGTCCGCGCCTGCTCCCCGGCAGCGGCCGCACCGATCAGCACCAAAAACCCGGTGACAAGCGTGATCAGCGCCCCATAGCGTGTCGCTGCCGAAATTCCGCTGACCAGTTCAATCACCTGATCAATCGCATCGCGGATGCGGATCGCGGTGATATTCGGATAGGCGGTGGCCAGATCGCGCAGAATTGCCGCTTCGGCCTCCTGTTCGGCATAGACAGTGGCGATCCAGCTGTGCGGCGCGCCTGCGAGTGCGGCCTGATTCATCGCGAGCACAAAACCGATCCCTGCGTCTTCCCAACTGACATTGCGAAAGCTGGTGATCTCACCCGTGATGTCGCGGCCCAGCACGTTAATCGTCATCGTGTCACCCAGCTGCAAACCCATCTCCAGCGCCTCTTCCTCGGCAAAGCTGATCTGGGGCGGGCCGTCATAGCCTTCGGGCCACCACGCACCTTTCGTGACCTCGGTCCCTGATGGCTGGGCGTCGGCATAGGTGATCCCCCGGTCCCCCCGCACGACCCAATGCCCGCCTGCCACCTCTGTGGCCGGACGATCATTGATCCGGGTGATGATGCCCCGTAGCATCGGTGCTGTATCAACCCTGCTGACCGCCCGATCCGTATCCAGCCGTTCGCGGAACCCGTCGATCTGGTCAGGCTGGATGTCGACAAAGAAATAACTGGGCGCAACCTCGGGCAGGTCGCTGGCGAAGGAGTTTCGCAAATTGCCGTCAATCTGGCCGACTGCCGCCAGCACCGTCAGCCCAAGGCCCAGCGATAGAACGACTGACGTTGCCTCTCCCCCGCGCGCACCGATGGCGCCCAAAGCCAAACGCAGCGCCGGATAGCCACGCGCCGGTTTGCGTAACAGGCGCACCGTCCAACGGACGAAAAGCGCGGCAAAAACCAGTAGTACCAGCGCCCCGGCAATGCCGCCCGCTGTCCAAAGCGTCAGGAAAACCGTGCCGGAAAACAAGATCGCCGCGCTGACAAGCGTAATTAGCAGCGCCGCAATGGTGACCAAATAACGCCGCCCCGGCAGGCTGTGTGACCCGCCAAACGCATCGCGGAACAATGTCGCGGCGCGGATATCCTCTGTCTTGGCCAGCGGCCAAAGCGTAAAGATCAGTGCCGCCAATATCCCGTAAATTGCGGCCTCAATCAGCGGGCCGGGGTAAATCGCAAAGGCGGCGGGAATGGGCAATCGCGCTTCGATCAAGGGCGCGAAAAGCACCGGCAGACCGCCCCCCAGCACCAACCCGATGGCGATACCCACCAGACTGAGCACGCCGATCTGAATGAAGTAAGTCTGAAATATCGTGGCCCTTGTTGCCCCCAGCGTTTTCAGCGTCGCGATGATGGATGTTTTGCCTGCCAGATAGGCGCGCACAGCGGCAGAGACCCCAACGCCACCCACCGCCAGCCCGGACAGGCCGACAAGGATCAGGAACGCGCCGATCCGGTCCACGAACCGCTCTGCCCCGCCAGCACCACGGCGGCTGTCACGCCAGCGCAGTCCGCTGTCGCGGAACTGTGTTTCTGCTGCGGTCTCTAGCGCCTGCAGATCGGCACCCGGCGGCAGATCAAGCCGGTATTGGGTGGAAAACAATGTCCCTTCGGCCAGCAGGCCTGAATTTTCCAGCGCCTCGGTCAGCACAATGGTGCGCGGACCAAGACCAAAGCCGCCTGCCGCATTATCCGGATAGCGGTCAAGCACGGCGCGCAGGGTAAAGGCCTGTTCGCCCAGCCGGAATGTATCGCCCGGCGACAAGGCCAAACGATCCGCCAACACACGCTCCATCACCCCGCCGAAATCAGCCAGTGCTGCTGACAGCGGGATATCGGGGGACAAGCTGACAGCGCCGATCAGCGGGTACGCATCATCCACGGCGCGGATCTGGGTTAGCCCGCGTTCGGTGCCGCTATCGCGACCAACCACAACCATTGAACGGAAATCGACGGTTTCCGATATCCTGTCAGCGATGCTGTTCAACCAATCCAGCTCTGCCTTGCGCGCGAAACGATAGGTGAATTCTACCTCTGCGTCGCCGCCAAGCAAGGCCGCGCCGTCGCGTTTTAACCCCTCTGCGATGCCAGTGCGCACAGTGCCCACAGCGGCAATTGCCGCCACGCCAAGGGCAAGGCAGGCCAGAAAAACCCGAAAGCCACGCAAACCACCACGCAGTTCGCGCATGGCAAATCGGGATGCGATGCGCAGGCTCATTCTGCGGCCTGGGCGAGCGTATCGTCGATCCGCCCGTCACGTAGCCGCACAACGCGGTCACACCGCGCGGCCAGCTCACCCGAATGGGTCACCATGATCAGCGTCGCCCCATGTTTGTCGCGCAGATCGAACAGCAGGTTGATGATGGATTGGCCATTCGCCTCATCCAGATTGCCGGTGGGTTCATCCGCTAGCAGCAAGCGCGGTCGCGGCGCAGATGCACGGGCGAGCGCCACACGTTGCTGTTCGCCGCCTGACATTTGGCTGGGGTAATGGTCCATCCGATCTGACAGGCCCACCGCCGACAATTCAGCCGCCGCGCGGTCAAACGCATCGCCTGCGCCAGCCAGTTCCAGCGGGGTCGCGACGTTTTCCAGTGCGGTCATTGTCGGGATCAGGTGGAAAGATTGAAAGACCACCCCCATATTGTCTCTGCGAAAGCGTGCGAGCTGGTCCTCGTTCATCGCCGTCAGATCCTGCCCCAGGGCCGTGATCCGGCCCGATGTCGCCTGTTCCAGCCCGCCCATAAGCATAAGGAGTGACGATTTGCCTGACCCGCTTGGCCCGACAAGGCCCAATGTTTCCCCCGCGGCCACATCCAGCGCGATGTCATGCAGAATATCCACCTGCCCCGCGTTGCCATCTAGCGACAGGTTCACATCTGTGATGCTGAGAATCGGATCGGTCATACGCGCGGCCTCAAATTTCGTGATGTCCTTTGCATATGGGGCAAGGGCACGTGTCAGCAAGTTTGCTATCGCGGTTTTGATAACATCAGGTTGCGCGCAGGCAGAAATGGTCAGGGTTGCGGCGCTCGGCGATAGTCTGACCGCAGGTTATGGGTTGTCGCGCGCGGATGGCTTCGTGCCGCAGCTAGAGAGCTGGTTGCAAGCGCAGGGTGCAGATGTGACCGTGATCAATGCCGGTGTCTCTGGTGACACAACGGCGGGCGGGCGCAGCCGGGTTGCCTGGACTCTGACGCCGGACGTGGATGCGATGATCGTCACGCTGGGCGGGAACGACTACCTGCGCGGGATAGACCCTGCAGTCAGCCGTAGCAATCTGGATGCAATCCTTGCCGCGGGGCAGGACGCCGGGGTGGAAATGCTATTGGTCGGGCTGCGCGCTGGCACCAACTACGGACCTGAATATAAAGCAGAATTCGAAGGCATGTATCGTGATCTTGCCGCGAAATACGACGTGCCGCTTTATCCGGGTTTCTTTGACGGGCTGCGCACTGCGGCGGGAACGCAAGACGGCGTTGCAGCGCTGATGCAACGCGACGGGATTCATCCAAACAAGGATGGGGTCGCCGCTGTTGTTGCCGCGATCGGGCCGACTGTGCTGGAATTGGTCAGGGCCGTGGATTAAATGCCCGCGATGGACAGGTCTACCAAGTCGCCACGGTGCCCCGCAGCAAAGGCGTGAACTGGAACGCATCTTAGACTGCCAGGGTGAGTGAATGGTACCAACCAGATGCGTGCCAGATAAGGCACTTGCGACATGTGGAGACGGCCCAAGCACCACCCCAGATCATGTCAATTTGCGCGTGGTAATGCGAGGGGGCACCCCGTCCTGCGCCCCGTTTCGCAGTCTCTCTGATGGATTAATCAGCGAGCTTCAAATTGATAGCGCTTTCACGGCCGTCGCGACCGGATTCGATATCAAAGTTGACCTTCTGGTCGTCCTTGAGGCCGGTCAGACCGGAACGTTCGACCGCAGAGATATGCACAAACACATCTTTGCTGCCGCCGTCGGGCGCGATAAAGCCGTAGCCTTTGGTGGTATTGAACCATTTGACAGTGCCTGAAGCCATGTCCTTGTCTTCCTTCATTGTTTCCGCTCGCGGGAGTGCAGCGGACCGGCTCGGTCAAACTTGGATCGAAAGACTGGGCCGATGAAGCAGACAGTGGTCGATAGGTTAACGTCGCCTGAAAACCATGCGCATGTAAGGCAACAAAATCAAGAAAATTACAATATTGTAACCCAATCGGCGAACAACCGCCGGTAATTTGTGGTGCGCATGAAATTGCGCACCCACTTCTTCATTTTCGGCGGTTAGTCGACCGAAAGATTGATCGCTGATTCGCGTCCGTCACGACCAGATTCGATGTCGAAGGTTACTTTCTGGTTGTCGGCAAGGCCTGTCAGACCCGAGCGTTCGACCGCAGAGATATGCACGAACACGTCCTTTGCGCCGCCATCAGGGGCGATAAAGCCGTAACCTTTTGTAGTGTTGAACCATTTCACGGTACCAGTGGCCATCGTGTTTTTCCTTTTTTGTTGCTGTCCGCGGAAGTGCGACAGCCCGGCGTCGTCAGTTCAAGATCGAAAAACTGCAGCCGGAAAGGAAGACAGCGGGTCGAATTGGATAACGTTAGCGCCTTTCATTTGGGGCCACATGACCAAAAAAGCAAGGGGAAACGCGATATGGCGTTGCGTCGGACCCGCGTCGGACTTCTATCGGACCCCAACGCGCGCTGCATTCCGGTGGTGTTAATTCCCGCAAGGCAGGCTGTACCGGTAAAGGAGATCACCATGCCCCAGATGCCCAAAGCCGAACGGATCGCCCGCCAGAAAATGATCCGCTATCTTTATGAAGAGAGCATAGAAAGCGCCGATATCGCGCTGGAGATCCGCGATAAGGTGCCGCTCGCCTGGCACACGCTGGAGCATGATCTGGATGTGGTTGAGCCGAAGACGAAGATCACCCTGTGTCTGGATGCCAGCGTGGCGAAATTCTATCGGGCGATGGGGCCGGGCTATCAGGCGCGGATCAGCCGGATCCTCGGGCTGTGGGCCAACATGAAGATCGGGCAAGCGTTGCAAATGGAAGAGGCGATGATGGCGCAACTGAAACGACTGAACGATCAGGACGATGCGCTGCGGGCAGCGGGGGAGCAGGCTGTCGGTTTCGGGGCGCGTGACATGCTCCGCTGAAGTGCCCGGCGTCTAACCCGCTGCCATGACGCAATCGTCGCATCAAAGTTGGCGCGTGGTTTCAGACTGAGCGCGTTTGGGGGGGTGTAACAGCCGAGCAATCCAGTCCGTCGCTTACCGGGTAGGCAGCCAGGGGTATAGGTCGCGCGGTCCACAGCCCCCCTACACTGATCCGCAGCTGTTCAAGAAAACAGTGGAAGCTCACTAAAATCACGCATTGCAAAAGCACCCGTTTAAAAGCCCCAACGACGCAAAATACCTGTGGCAAATAGTTTGACTCTAAAGCAAGAGTGTTGAAGTGTTTATGCAGCCAGAGGTAGAAAAGCAAAAGTAATGGAGCTATCATATTACATCTTCGTGATGACAGTTGGGATTATCTTCTCGCTCAATAGAAAATTGGTGAACCATTCAAAGCTTTTCTTCGTAATCTGGTTTTCGGTGTATTGTGGGCTTTCTCTAATCGTACGGACGGATTTCGATGTTGACATCAACGCCTATGTGGCCTCGATGCCGTCATCGTCGCTATCAGTATATTTCATTAGGGAACCGGTTTTTTGGCTTGGGCAGCGTTATTTATTCAGCCTAACGCAGGATGCATATACGGTTTTCGTAATATCCGATATCATATTGGGCCTATTTCTATTCAGAGCATTGTCTAATTTCGCCCCCCCAATACACTTATTTCGCAATACTGATTTTCTTTCCTTTTGTTATGGGAATGCAGAATATTTATCGGCAGTGGGCTGCCTGTATATTTTTTCTATACTGCTTTTCCATTGTGTGGAATGAGAAAACCCCCTTTAAGGCTTACATCTTTTTCATATTATCATTTCTTTCGCACAATGTAGCAGCTGTATTTCTTCCCTTGTTGTTTTTGAGAAAAAGAACAGTGATTGGGAAATTAGCCTGGATTCTTAGCTTTGGCGTGTCCGGCGCGGGTATTTATTATGGCGCTGAAACCAAATCATCTGCGGCCACTGGAAGCAATCTTGCTCTGGCGTATTCGTTTCTTTTATTCTTATTCGTTTGCTTGATTGCTATACTCGACAAAGGCATAGTTCGCGAGGATCGCAAGAAGACATACTGGTTATTGATTAGTCTTTTGACTCTTTCTATAATCTCAGTATTTCTTTTGAGCAGCGTTGGCGCTGAGCGTATTTCAATGTTCGGATTGGTAATATCTTACCCAATACTGGCGAATTTGCTCGATGAACGATTCAAGCAAAAAGCGATTATCAGAGCGATATTTACAGTCTTGGGATTCATTCCAATGTTTATGTTTTCAGTGTCGAAATTTATAGTCAGCTGATGGTTGCAGACTGACTGCTCTGAAACCCGGTTTTTCTGCCGTTTGTAGTTAGAGTTTTCCGCTCGTATTTTCCTTTGGCTGGAAAGGAGCGA
>NZ_JBJMBF010000021.1:0-63298 GCF_046640325.1 Loktanella agnita
GCCCAGCTCAATCCCGCGCTGACCTTGCTGGAAGATGGCGACGTGATCCAGCCCATCGCGCCGACCATCGGACAACAGGGCGGACGACCCTCGCGCATGTTCGCCGTCAACCCCGCGATCCACCAGGCAACAGGCCGCTAGACCCGCACCAGCCCCCCGGCGACAAAACCGACAAAACTGACATTACTCCCCCAAATCAGGGTTTTGTCAGTATTGTCGGTTTTGTCATGAGGTGAATCACAGAGCGGCCCGATCAAGCCACCACGGCCCCGCCAGACGCGGAAACCTACCAAAAGCACGGATTCCAAGATGGGGAACAAAAGGGGGAACAGAAACCGCGAGATCGCGAATTTATGTTTAAAAACAATTGATTATATATGGTGTGTGGCGGAGACGAAGGGATTCGAACCCTCGAGACCCTTCCGGGCCTACTCCCTTAGCAGGGGAGCGCCTTCGACCACTCGGCCACGTCTCCACCGACGCTTCTATGAGTTGATGCCCTTAGTCACAAGTGTAAAATGCCATCTCGAAATGTTCTTTTCATAACTTTAATCTTTTCCCTTGCCCTAGCTGTTCGCCCCCATAGAGATGATGTTCACAAAACGCAGAACTCACCTGAGGCGTTTTGGAGCGCGATCACTTACGGAACTGCCCGAAGTCCTCAGCGAAATCTGTGGTCTCTACACCCTCTCAAGAATGCTGGAATTACTGTCGCGAGGCCGGATAGGATCCGGCGCAGAATGGAAGCGCTTTAAGGCAAGCCGTGAATACTTGTACCTGAGACGCTGTGAGATCCCGACATAGCCGTTCAGCACTTTATCATTTTGGCCAAGGCGGATCATGTCAGTATCTTCGCCATCAGCCTTTCGCGCGCAGTTGAAGCGCTAACTAGTAAAACGAACGCCCCACATCCGGGGCAATTCGCGACTGTAATAGTGAAATACACTTTAAATCGAAATCCTACCCATCGGTTGGACAGCAGCTCACATTTTCAAACTCGGCCAGAAACTGCATGTCGGGTGCGATGTCGGCATAGCTTTGGCCTTGGTCGCGCAGCCAGCACCGAAGCGGATCCAGCATATCCGCAGCGCGATAAAGAACGGGGCGGTGACGCGGGTTCCAGGTGTTGCCACCCCAGGCATCCCACGGCGCGCTTGCGTCGATATGCCCACCGATACGCGAGCGCATGATAACGCATTTACCGACCGCATTGAGCGTGGCGGTGCTAATCGTGCCATGTGGCAGATCAAAGGATGATACAGCCCCGATGACCACGCTGTAATTGTCGATATCAGGCGTACCGAACGGCGTGGCGCGCACCCCTTCGAACCACTGCCGACCGAGGAAAAAATCTGTGTCGGTCGATCCACTGTGGGTGAAATCGCAATCTTCAAACACAAAACCAAATCGCGTTCGAATGTCCGTGCTGGGTGCCGTCGCCCATGTTTGCGGCGCACGACCGCCGAGCGACCGGATCGTGCATCCTTCAAACCATGCTGTCGACTGGCCGAAAATGAAATCGACATCACCTTCGATCTCACACCCGTTGAAACAGGATCGAACGGTTTCGCCTTTGCTAGGCGATTGCAGATACAATGTGTCTTGAAAGCTTTTCAGGATGACATCTTGCACAAACACCCGGTCTGCACCGGCGACCAGAAGTGCCACCGCCTGATGTTGCCCTTTACGATACTGCCCCGCCGCGTTCTTCTCAGACGACCCGCTTTGCGCGCGGTCGCAGTAATACGCATTGCGCACCGTCAAATTCGCAAGCTGAAAGCCGTCGTTTTCCACCCGAAGGACCGACGCATTGGCGGTACTGATTGGGGTTAACTTGCTGATCCGCTGATAGATTTTCAGCACCTCATTGGGACTATCCTGAAAATGCGCAGCAAAGCGGGCGACGTATTCACTGCCCGGCATTTCCGCATCGATACTCTCAACCAAGCGCACATCGGCGGGGCGCTTTCCAAGGCCCATCAACGTCATTTGAAACGCCGCATGCGGGACGTAAATCAGCCCCATGTGCAGCCCGGGCGCGACACCGATAACCACGCGGCCGACCTTTCGGTCAGTGATCGCGCGGTTGATCGCCTCTTGCACCGTCGTGCAGGTACCGCCCTGCCCGACGATATAATCTGGAACCAGTTCATCCACATTAATCCGCGAAGGCACCCAAGGATCGACCCTGTCAGCACCGGCAGGGCCCACATAGCGCAGGACCTCTGACCAGCTGAACGCTGCCGCCTGATCAGCGGTCAACTGAGGCCGCATCAGCGCGGCATAATCGCTGCCGCCATCAAAAGCGGTGCGACACCTTTGATGTCATCCGCCACGCGTGCTTCGGTCAGATAATATGCGGCGCTGCCATCGCGGAACCGGTTTTCATACCAGCCCAAGCCCGCAACTTCGCAAATCTCGACCATCTCATGCCCCCCGCCGGGCTTTGGCTTGATTGTTTTTTGTATCAATACGTCAGCCAAATCGTCCGGCGCCGCAACAAGACCCAGCCGCGCGCCGCGCAACAGCGCATAGCTGAACATGGCAGAGGCAGAGCTTTCCTCGTAATTGCCATCCAGATCGGGCTGGTCAATGACCTGCAGCCAGAGGCCGCCCGCTGTGCGCAAGGTAATGATCTTTTCCAGCAAAGCGGTTGTGCGATCCCGTAGAGGGTCAAACTCCGCGCCCACCAGATCGGCAACGTCAACCAAGGCCATGGCAAGCCAGCCGATGGCCCGCGCCCAAAAGGCCTTGTTAAAGCCAGTGACCGGATCAGACCAAGGCTGTTCACGCGCTTCGTCATAGGCATGCCAATAAAGACCGCTTGCAGGGTCAAACAGCGTATCAAGCGCAGTGCCAAGCTGCGCAAGACTATCGGCCACCGCATCTGCATTGCCATGGGCCTGCGCATGGGCGATTTGAAACGGCTGCCCCATGTACAGGCCGTCCAGCCAGATTTGCCATGGATAGCGAAGCTTATGCCAATAAACACCGCTTTTGGTGCGCGGCTGCGTCGCCAATTGCCGTGCAAGCAGGTCGGCAGCTTTCAGATAATGCGCCTCTCCGGTCAGCCCGTGCAGATACATCAGCGTACGCCCGGAAAGAATATTGTCGATATTATAGTCTGACAATTCATAGCCTTTGAGGCCGCCATCCTTGCCAATCTGCGGATCCGCGAGGCGGTGGATATGGTCGAGCCACCGTGCCTCGCCCGTTTCTACATACCACAATTCTAGCGCACGGTAGAGGCAACCATCCTCGTAGCACCAGCGCCCGCCCTTATAGGGTTCATATCCGCGCGCGTAGTCGTCGAGATAGTCAGCTAACATCCATCAAATCCTCTAGCATCGCCGTCAGCGCGGCATCTGTTTCAATCTGCGCATAGCGATGCAACAGACCCGCGTGGCGGGCGCGGGGTAAATGGCACGCCATTAGTGTTTCACCATCATCGGCGTCCGCGTCATAATCCACGGTCACTTTTGACAGCCGCAGACCGCGTAACGGTGCCTCTGGCAGCCCAAGAAAAGCACCGGCGGCGTGGCGCACACCGCGCAAATGAATCTGATCCACGGTGATATCGGTGATCAGCGGTGTGGTGTCATCCACCGGGGCAGGGTTGCGCGATTGAACAGCATCGGATTTCCCATCAGCATCGCAAAAATAAAAAGCGTTCACGGCCAAGGCTGTGCCGACACCATCCATCACAACGTCATGGATGGAAATGCGCGCCACCTGCCCGCCCCGGCCACGCCTGGTCTTGATCCGCAGCCCCCGGTCTGTCCCCTTGAATTCGCAGCGAGCGATCTCAACATCGGTGATGTCACCGCTCATTTCCGACCCCATGACAACCGCCCCATGGCCGTCCTCCATCAGGCAATTGGCGATGGTCAGATGGCGCGTGGGGGCGACGTGGTTGATGCGGGTGTCGTCGCCGGTGCCACGTTTGCCTGCTTTCACAGCAATGCAATCGTCACCGACGCTGATATGCAGCCCGCGCATTTGTATATTGATGCAGCTTTCAGGGTCGAACCCATCAGTATTGGGGCTATCGGCCGGGTTTTCGATCCGCAGCGCGGCGGCGGTCAGACCTTCGCAGCGGAACGGATGCACCGTCCATGATGGTGAATTGCAGACAGTGATTCCGGACAATAGCGTATCAGTGCAATGGGCCAGAAACAGCGTGCGCGGGCGGCGTGCGCCTTGCCGGGTTTCTTTGGGCCATGCCCACCAATCGCCACGATCCCCGCCGCCATCCAGCCTGCCCCGCCCTGTGATCGCAAGGTTGTTGCATCCAATCGCTGTCACCGGTGATGCAAAACTGGCGGCGGGCAGGCCCTCCCACGTTCCGATCACGCGATCGGTGTCGTCATGTTCTGGCAGGATCGGCCAATCGGTCCTGTCGGCAACGGCTGCAATCGTCGCCCCGGCGGGTAACCAGAACGTCATATCAGATTTAAGAAAAATGGGTCGGCTGGAAAATTGCCCTTTGGGCACCCGCAATGTGCCACCTTTGGGGACCGCCGCAATCGCTACTGCGAAAGCGGACGCGTTATCCGGTTCTGTCTCTGAAACACCGTAGTCGGCGGCGTCGATCAGACCTGCACAAGGTAGCGTTTTGAAACTGACCGTCGCGTCATCGGCCGTGAAAACATAAGTTGTGTCAGGCGTCAGCCCTTCGATAAACACCGGCACAATGTTTGACACACCTGAAATATCCGCGCCCACTAACCGCCAAGGAACCGGGGCAGTCAGATGATAACGTTCAGTGTCAGCGCGGATCATAATCGTCACTGTATAGGGCGTAATAGCAAGGGCGCTGAGCACGGATCGGGGCTTTCTTCAGGCGTCAGGAAACGGTCGCCGGACCAAACCGGCGCCCGTAATGTATCACTTGTCTTCGAGCGCTTCGTTCACAAGCATCAGGATTTCTTCTGAGGCTTCAGCGCTGTCCAGCTCGCCATAGGCGAAGAGCTCAAGCGTATCTTCGATACCTGCGCGCACATCAGGATCTTCGTTGAACGGGCTGATCGCAGGCGCACTCGCCTGCATCACCATGTTCTGCGCATCCACCTGAATTTGCTGGATGCCGCCATTGTCCACAAGCTGCGCTGCCGCCACATCCGACGATGGCACACCGCGGGCCGAACCCATCGCTTCGATACCAGCGGGTTCCGTCAACAGGCAGTTCAGCACTTCTGCTGCGGCCTGCTGGTTGGGTGAATTGGCCGAGATCGAAAAGACCATGGATGGTTTGCGATAGACCCCATCGTTTTGCGCGTCTTCAAGGCGCAACAGGCCTGCAGGTATCAGTTCCTGCCCGTCGGACAGCGGGTCAGAAATTTTGAACAGCGTGGAATCCCACTGATAAGCACCCGCAATCTGACCAGAGGTCCAGGCCGCATTTTCATGCAGTGCGATATTGCCCGCGGCGGCATGGGCTGGCCAGCTTTTGATCACGTGGTTATCGACCATCGCCTGATACATCTCGATGCCCGCTTGCAGTTCCTCGGCGGACCACTGAACTTCGTTCGTCTCAGGATTGATGAAAGACTTGCCTGTCTTTTGGGTCGTCACCAGTTGAACCAGCAAGGACGCATCCAGCCCAATCCCTTCAAGCGGGTAGTAATCATCGCCCAGCTTTTCAGCGAATATCGGACCGGCCGCCATCAGGTCCTCGAAGGTCGCAGGGATCGGAAGGCCCGCTTTGTCAAAGGTCGTTTTGTTGAAAAAGAAAATCCTGCCCGCCACAGAGGCTGGTAAACCGTTCAGCGCGCCATTGCGTGACGATGCCTCAAGCTCTTCCTCAGTCCACTGAGACAGATCAATCGTGTCCGAAAATTCGCGCAAATCAGCAAAACCATCGCCGTTTTCCGAAAAGATCGGCAACCATGGCCAGTTGATCTGCATGATGTCGGCTTCGGTACCACCGGCCAGCTGTGTTGCGACTTTTTCAAAGTGGCCGGACCAGCCCGTGAATTCAGGCTTGATGGTGTGGCCAAGCGCTTCGCCGCAAACCTGCAGCGCCGCTTGGGTCGCCTCGTGACGGCTGTCGCCGCCCCACCAGCTCATCCGTAGTTCTTCGGCAGACGCGGTGCCCGCCAGCGCAGTCGTCGCCAGTGCACCCGCAAGCATTGTCTTGAAATGTGTCATGTGTTCCTCCCTATGACGTCGGTTTATGTTGGTCGGCGAGCGAGATATTCACGCCGCTTTCCTGGTCGAAAAGATGAACGCGCGCGCCATGCGGACGCATAGCTACTTCGGCCCCGCGCGTGATGGATGCATCAAATTTGTCGTTGGTAATTACCGCAATGAACCGCGCATCACCGATGTCGATATGCAGGTTCACCTCATGGCCCATGAATTCGATATTTTGCACAACCCCGTTCAGCGCATCTGCCGTGCCCGCAGGGACGATATCCACGTTTTGCGGCCGAACACCAAAGGTCACCGGCCCTTCGCGCATTTGCAGCCGCTCTGCCAGACCGTCAGATATCGTAATCGTCTGCCCGGCCATGGTGATTTGCGGCGCACCGTTAAAGGACAGCACCGCAGGGGCAAGGTTCATTTCCGGCATCCCGATGAACCCCGCGACAAAAGCATTTGCAGGCCGTTCGTACAGCGTGACCGGATCAGCCACCTGCATGATGTGCCCATCTTTCATCACGCAAATCCGGTCGCCCATGGTCATCGCCTCGACCTGATCATGGGTCACGTAAATGACGGTCGCTGGGCGCCCTTCGTCACGTAGCCGCTTGTGCAGATCAGTGATGCGAATGCGCATGGAGGCGCGCAGTTTTGCATCAAGGTTTGACAGGGGTTCGTCGAACAAAAAGACCTCAGGTGATTTGATCAGAGCACGGCCCAAGGCGACACGCTGCGCCTGCCCGCCTGACAGCTGCTTTGGCAACCGGTCCAGCAATTCTTCAATCTGAAGAATACCTGACACCTCGGCGGTAGATCGGTCAATTTTGGCCTGCGGTTCGCGCTTGAGCTTCAGCCCGAACGACAGGTTTCGCCGCACCTTCATATGCGGGTAAAGGGCGTAGTTCTGAAACACCATGGCGATGCCGCGCTTGCCCGGCACCAGATCATTGATGACGGTGTCACCGATGCGAATTTCACCGTCTGTGATGGTTTCCAGCCCGGCAATCATGCGCAGCGTGGTGGATTTGGCGCAACCGGACGGGCCGACAAGCACCATGAATTCGCCGTCTTCCACATGCAGATCAATGCCATGCACAGCCTTGAAGCCACCGCCATAAATCTTTTCGACGGATGTAAGTTGCAAGTCAGCCATCAGCCTTTGACCCCCCCTGTTGAAATGCCTTCGATGAAGTATTTTTGCGCCAAAAAGAACACGATCAGCGATGGGGCAAGCGCCAGCACGGTCATCGCAAGGATCTGGTTCCAGTTGAATGCTTCGGTCGTGTCGATGCTCAGCTTGAGCGCCAGTGACACCGGATAGTTTTCGACCGAAGAGATATAGATCAGCGGCCCGAGGAAGTCATTCATCGTCCACATGAACTGAAACAGGCAAACCGAGATGATGGCGGGCATCAGCATCGGCACCACAACATACCACAGCACCTGAAACGTATTGGCCCCGTCCACGCGCGCGGCCTCTTCCATATCGCGGGGGATCGAGCGCATGAACTGGATCAGCATGAAGACAAAGAAGGCTTCCAATGCGAACCACTGCGGCACGAATAAGGGCAAGTAAGTATCCAGCCACCCCAATTCGCGGAACAACAGATATTGCGGAATGCGCGTGACAACATCCGGCAGCAAAAGCGTCGCGATCAGAATGCCGAACAGGATTTTCTTGCCCGGAAATTCAAACCGCGCAAACCCATAAGCCACGATGACCGAAGAAAACGCCGTGCCCAGCATCTTGGGGATCACAATATAGAGCGAGTTCAAAAAGAAGCGCCCGAACGTGTAAGGCGTCGAGGTTTGCCAACCGTCGATATAGCCTTGAATTGTTGGCTCTTTCGGCCAGAAGGCGGCAGAGCTAAAGATTTCTTCATTCGTCTTGAAAGACGCGCCCACCAGCCAGATCAGCGGATACAGCATCAGCAGGCCAAACGCCGTCAGAATGACATAGCGAATGATCGCACCGCGCCGGTGCTGGCGCTGCAGTTTCAGTGCTTGCGCGGTCGCGGGCGTGCGGCCATCTTTTGGCAAGGGCTGCGGTAGGTCAGAGATTGAAACCATTGCCTCAGCTCCTCTTGTCGCCGGCGTAGTAGACCCATTTTTTCGACGACCAGAAGGCAATCAGGGTCAACACCATAATGATGACGAAAAGGATCCACGCGATGGCAGAGGCATAGCCCATGTCAAAGCTCTTGAAGGCCTTGTCGTAGATGTAGAGCGGCAGCAGATACGTCGATTTCAGCGGGCCACCATTGGTGATGATGTAGGGTCCGTTGAATTCCTGAAACGCCTGCACCGTCTGCATGATCAGGTTGAAAAATATCACCGGGGTGATCAGGGGCACGGTAATGTAGCGGAATTGCTGCCACTTGCCCGCACCGTCGATGCTTGATGCCTCATACAGCGATTTATCGACCGATTGCAGCGCCGCAAGAAAGATCACCATCGCCGATCCGAACTGCCAGCAGCGCAGCAAGGTCAAGGTGAACAGCGCGTTTTGCGGATCGCCGAACCAGTTGACCGGCTCCATCCCGACAGCCGTCAGGCCCATGTTCACCAGCCCGGCTTCGGCAAAGATATAGCGCCACAAAACCGCAATCGCGATTGAACCGCCAAGCACGGACGGCACATAGTAAGCCGTGCGAAAGAACCCAATCGCCTTGAGCTTGTAGTTCAGGATCACCGCTACCAGCAGCGCAAAGCACAGCTTGAGCGGAACGGTCATGAACACATAAAGCAGCGTCACATTCAGCGATTTTGAAAACGTGCGGTCGCGGGTGAACAGCCGTTCGTAATTGTCCAAGCCAACCCATTCCGGCGTGGACAACAGATCGTAGTCGGTAAACGACAGATACAATGACGCCAGAAACGGAAACGCTGTGAACAAGAGCAAACCGATGATGTAAGGCGACACATAGGCCATGCCCAAAAATTTGTTGTCACCGCCCATTATGACGCCTCCTGCAACAGCGCGTCGGGCAGATGCCGCGATGTGGCTTGCACCATTTCGTTAAACATCTGGCGTGCCGTATCATCAGGTAGTGGCGCGACAAGCGGGTCTGTCCGGAATAAATCAAACAGATCGTCCCAACGCTGTCCGATCACCGCATCCAACAGTGCGGTTTGACGGGCGGCGTGATCCGCCACGATCGCCAGCAAGCTGTCAGGCAAGCGTCCGGCCACCAAAGGCGTGACACCGAGCGACGAAAACAATGCGTTGGTTTCCACAATCGTGCCCAGCGGCAAACCCTCGATCTGCCCCCGATTCGGCAGGTTCACATTGCTGATAAAATCACCAAGTCCCATCAGCCCTTTGATCTGGTCAACCAATGCCTCGTCCGAGCGATTGGCGGCAGGTTTGCCTTCCCCTGCCGCCAATGCCGCGGCGGCTTTGCGTTTGGCAGCGCGATCCCTGATCCGGTAGGACACCGGCGTCAGTGTAAAATCCCAGGCCTCTGCCGTATCAAGATATTCGGATTGCGGGACAAATTCGGCCAAATGCCTGTCGCCCGCTGCCGCCGGAATGCCGAACCGGCGAAACATGTCGAATTTTACGCGACTGCGATCCATGAAATAATTATCGTGTTCGTCATCGGGATCTCTTTCACGTGCAGTCCAGCCGCTATTTCCGTGCTGGTCAGCAAAGGCACGGTAGGCAGGCAGCATATCCCGCCCGTCCAGCCCGATGGCATCCACGAATGTGAAATGGTTGATGCCCAGCACGTTGACCCTTACGTCGCGGTGGCCATAGCGCAGCTCACCCGCTTCTTGATTGGCAATCCACGCAACCTGATGGCGCAGCTTTGTGACCTCGTGGCATTCGCCCCAAAGCCGGATGCCGGGAAAGGCGCGATACATGGCGCCCGTCAGCACGCTCATCGGGTTGGTCAGGTTGCAAACCCAAGCGCTTGGGGCATAGTCCCGGATCGCCTCTGCAATCGGCAGCATCATCGGGATGGACCGCAAGGCGCGCACAAACCCGCCGGGGCCGACCGTGTCACCCACCGCCTGTTTGATGCCGTAGCGCGCCGGAATATCAATATCCTGCGCCATATCTTCGAACTCACCGGGCAGGATCGAAATGACGACGACCTCTGCACCGTCCAACGCCTCTTCCAAAGAATAGGCGACATCATATGTGGCAGGCGTTCCTTTGGACACATCACCAAAACGACCCCCAATCACCGCGTTACGCACCGCCGCCGAATGGTCGATATCGTAAAGCCGCACATGGGCCGCAAGCGTCGTGTCATGGGCCAGATCGGCCATCAGCTTGGTCGCCCAATTCAGCGAGCCCCCGCCAATATAGGTTATTTTCACGGGTGTCCGGGTCACATCACTGCTCCGATTTGCCAGGGGACGAATTCGTTGTCACCAAGGCCCAAGGCCTCGGATTTGCTGATCTGCCCGGACGCGGTTGCCCGGATCAGATCGAAAATCTGCTGACCCTTGTCCGCAATACTAACACCACCCGACACAATGTCGCCGGTATTCATATCCATATCGTCGGGCATTTGCGCAAACAGCCGATCGGATGTCGCCAGCTTGATCGTTGGTGCGGGCTTTGACCCAAAGGCAGAGCCACGCCCGGTGGTGAACACCACGATCTGCGCGCCGCCAGCGATCTGGCCGGTTGCTGACACCGGGTCATAGCCGGGCGTGTCCATGAAAACCAAGCCGGGGGCCTCCACCCGCTCTGCATAGTCATAGACTGCCGCGAGCGGCGTCGCGCCGCCCTTGGCCGCAGCCCCCAGTGACTTTTCAAGGATCGTGGTGATGCCACCCTGCTTGTTGCCGGGGCTAGGGTTGTTATCCATCGAGCCGCCGTTTTGCGCGGCGTAATCTTCCCACCATTTGATCTGTGCGATCAGTTTATCCGCAACCGCGCCGCTGGACGCGCGGCGCAGCAGCAATTGCTCTGCCCCATAGATTTCGGGGGTTTCGGACAGGATTGCCGTGCCGCCTTGGGCAACGATCAAATCACTGGCGATACCCAAGGCCGGGTTGGCCGTGATGCTGGAAAAACCGTCAGACCCACCGCATTGCAGCGCCACGCGCAATGCTGACATCGGCTGTGGGGTGCGGGTGATAGCGTTAACTTGTGGCAGGATAGCCGCCACATGCGCCTTGATCGCGTCAATCGTCGCCCGCGTACCGCCGGTGCCCTGAATGGTAAGTGCATGAAAACGGTCAGTGCCCGCATCGCCGAAATGCGACTGCATCCGCGCGATTTGCATGACTTCACAACCAAGCCCGACGAATATCGTCGCCCCGACATTGGGATGCGTCGCGTGCCCCCAGAGAACGCGGTCGAGGATATCATAACCCCGCCCGCTGGCGGCCATGCCGCAGCCTGTGCCATGCGCCAGCGCGACGATACCATCGACATTTGCATAACCATCCAGCAACCCGCTGGATTCGACCTCTGACGCTGCGCGGCGAATGACGGTGGCCGAGCAATTCACCGTGGCCACAAGGGCGATAAAATTGCGGGTGCCGACACGGCCGTCTGACCGGGTGTAGCCCGCGAAAGAAAGCGCCTCTTGCGGCTGGATGGCCGCGCGCGCGGCGTTCAGATCTGCGCTGATCGCGTAATCCTGTTTGGGATTTTGGAAGGCACAATTGTGCGTATGCACATGCTCGCCAACCGCGATGTCCTGCGTTGCTTGCCCGATGAACTGACCAAATTTCACAACCGGCGCACCGGCGGGCATGGCCACACGGGCAATCTTGTGCCCTGCTGGAACCGGAGCAGTCAATGCAGCACCAGCACCCAACGGGTCTGCACCTGCCGCAACCCGTTGGGTCAGAACCGCAATGGTATCGCTGCTATGCAGGATCAACGGATCAGCCATTGTCTGGCCTCCGTTCCGCGCGATGCAGCCTGGACCGGCCAATCATGGTGTGACCTCTTGCACTGTTGCACGCACGCCATTGGCCCATAGGTTTTCGACCGCTGCGGTCACAGGGGTTTTCAACTGTGCGGCCAGATCGGCGGGGAAAATATCCTCGACCGACAAAAGCGCCGTTACGATGTCGGCAGGGTTATTTTGTTGTGCTGCAAGGTCGCGCAGGCGGTCCGCCAAAGGATCGCGCACGTCGATGGGTTTTCCTGCCTCGTCGGTGCCGCTCACATAGCGCATCCAGGCGGCGACGGCGACGCAAAGCCCGTCAACCTTGCGCCCAGCGCTTAGGTTGTCGCGCAGCGTGCCAAGGATGCGCTGTGGCAACTTCTGGCTGCCATCCATCGCGATTTGCCATGTGCGGTGACGGATCGCAGGGTTCGCGTAGCGGTTAAACAAGGCGTCGGCATAATCACTCAGACGGACCCCTTCGGGGGCTTCGACGGTCGGCATGATTTCAGCCCAGAGCGCGCGGACATATCCCGCAAAGACAGGGTCTGCCACTGTATCCGCAATCGTATCATGCCCCGCCAGATATCCGGTATAGGCCAGTGCAGAATGGGTGCCGTTCAGCATGCGCAGTTTCATCTGCTCATGGGCCGTCACATCGCTGACCAGCTCTACCCCGGCGGCGGCCAGGTCTGGGCGTGCACCGCCGACGAAATCATCCTCAACCGCCCATTGCGCAAAGGGTTCATGCATCACAGGCGCCGCATCGGTCACGCCACTGAGCGCTGCAATGTATGTGATGTCGGCGTCGGTCGTGGCCGGTGTGATCCGGTCCACCATAGTCGCGGGGAACCGCCCTTCGGTCCTGATCCAATCCGCCAAGGTAGGGTCAATCTGTTGCGCAAGCTGTAAGACCAGACCGCGCACCAACCTGCCGTTTTCAGGAAGGTTGTCACAGGTCAGCACCGTGAAAGGCGCGACACCCGCCGCCTTGCGCAGGGCCAGCGCCCGCACCAGATAACCGGGGGCAGAGACCGGCAGGTCTTTGGTCAAATCATGCTGAATATCCGGGTGATCCAGATTGAGCGCGCCTGTCGCCGGGTTGTGGCAATAGCCCTTTTCGGTGACGGTCAATGTGACGATCTTCACCGCCGGGTCCGCCATTGCGGCCAATACCGCAGCAGGGTTTTCTGGTGCGACAAGCACATCATTCAGCACGGTGATATTGCGCATTTTGTTGCCGTCAGGCGCAAAGCTGGCTGCGATGTAGGACCAATCGCGTGCGCGCAGCGCATCGCGGGTGTCAGGGCTGCGCAACGACACCCCGATGATCCCCCAATTGCCGCCCGAGGCCGCCATGGCGTCGGCAATATAGACGCAGCCAAACGCGCGAAAGAACGCGCCCAACCCAAGATGGACGATGCCTGTTGCAGGGCGCGTGTCCGCGCGATGTGCCAGACCGTCAGCGGGCAAAGGAGCCTCCATCGACATAGCGCGTGGCAGAAGTACCGGGGGCGCAATCGCGGTATGAGAACGCGGTCATCATAAGCGATACGCCTCTTTGGCAAGACGGTAGGTAAGATCATGGGCGACCTCTGGGGCCTCGTCCCGATCCAATCGCCCGGTGGCGACAAGGGTCGCGAGGAACGCGCAATCCACGCGCCGTGCCACATCATGACGGGCGGGGATCGAACAAAAGGCGCGGGTGTCGTCGTTGAAGCCGACGGTGTTGTAAAATCCAGCCGTTTCCGTCGCCATTTCCCGGAACCGCATCATGCCTTCATAGCTGTCATGGAACCACCACGGCGGACCAAGGCGCAATGCCGGGTAGACACCCGCCAATGGGGCCAATTCGCGGGCGTAGGATGTTTCGTCCAACGTAAACAATACGATCGTGAGATCAGCCCGCGTGCCGACCGCATTCAAAAGCGGATGCAAGGCCGTAACATAGTCGGTGCGGGTTGGAATATCATAGCCTTTGTCGCGGCCAAACCGGGTCTCCACCGGCGCTGAATGGTTGCGCATTGCACCGGGGTGGATTTGCAGAACCAGACCATCATCCAAGGACATACGGGCCATTTCGGTCAGCATATGGCCACGAAAACAATCCGCCTCTTCTGCGCTGCAAGTGCCTTGCAGGGCTTTGGAAAATAGCGCTGCGGCCTCTGACTGGGTCAAATCTTCCGTGCGGGCTGTTGGGTGGCCGTGGTCAGATGAGGTGGCGCCGTAGGATTGAAAATACGCGCGGCGCTTGCGATGGGCCGCAAGGTAACCGGCCCAAGTGGTCGTATCCTCACCCGTCATCTCGCCCATCTGGGCAACGTTCTGGGCGAAACCTGCGAATTCCGGATCAACAACCGCGTCCGGGCGATAGGCGGTGACCACTTTGCCTGCCCAGCCGCTTTCGCGGATCATCTGGTGCCATTTCAGATCGTCGATCGCGCTTTCGGTCGTCGAAATTGCCTCTATATTAAAACGTTCGAACAGCGCGCGGGGGCGAAAATCATCTGTTTTCAATTGCGCGTCGATCTGGTCGTAGATTGCGTCAGCCGAAGCCGCAGATAACCTGTCCGTCACGCCGAACACTTCTTGCAGCGCGTGATCTACCCAGATGCGCGAGGGCGTACCGCGGAACAGGTGGTAATTGCTTGCAAACAAACGCCAAATCTTGCGGCTGTCTTGCTCCGTTGCGCCATTATCAGCGCGGGGCACACCCAGATCTTCCAGCGGGATCCCCTGCGAATGCAGCATCCGAAACACGTAGTGGTCGGGCGTGACAAAAAGCTGCGCGGGATCGGGAAAAGGTGCGTTTTCCGCAAACCAGCGCGGGTCGGTGTGACCGTGCGGACTGATAATCGGTAAATCCTTGACGGTTTCATAAAGTTCACGCGCCAAACCCCGCACCGCCGGGTCTGTCGGAAATAACCGATTGTCGTCCAATAGTGCCATGCACCCTCCCATGCGCCCCGCCAGGTTATTGTCCCGGCTGAAGCCTCCTCAACTAATATCCTAATATCCAAAAATCAGACATGTCAACTAATAACCCAGTTGCGTTCATTAAAAGAAATCGTCACAATAACAAGTCAATGCCGCACCCAACTGGAGCTGAAGACAATGAACCAGACGACACAGGCTGCCGACTTGTCTTTGCCCATCATTCGGCAGCACACGCAGCCCACTGTTGCGGATCAAGTGTTCGACGTTTTGCAGCAAAGAATCCTGACGCTTGAGCTGCCCCCCCAGACCAAGATTTCAGAAACAGACACTGCCAAGAAAATGGGGGTGTCACGTCAACCGGTGCGCGAGGCGTTCAAACGGTTGGCAAAGCTTGGCTTTCTTGAAATTCGCCCGCAAAGCGGCACCACCGTCAGCCTGATTTCCGAAGATGCGGTCCTGCGCGCGCGGTTCATTCGCACTGCGCTGGAGGTCAAGACCTGCCGCACCGCCTGCGAAACCTATAGCGATGCAGATGTGCAAGTGCTGCAGACCCACATCACAGAGCAACGGGCGGCGATTGCCGCAAAAGACCGCGACAGGTTTCACGCACTGGACGACCATTTTCACAGTGATATCTGCAACTTGGCCGGTGTGCCCTTTGTCTGGGAGATGATCCAGGAAAGCAAAGCGCATATGGACCGTATTCGCATGCTGTCTTTGGACACGTCATCACAGCAGCTCGCACTGGGAGAGCATATCGCCATTGTCGAGGCGATTACCGCAAGAAGCGCGGATGACGCAGAAGCAGCCATGACACGCCATCTGTCCCGGATCGTGGTGCTGGTCGAAGACGTTAAACTGCAACGCCACAGCTTTTTTCAGGATACAGACGCCTGAACTGACTTTTTTGGCGCAGATGTAGTTGCCGCGTAGCGGCTGTATTTTGCCGTTAAGTGCTATCCAAAGGCAATGTTGCGTCGCATTGCGTGGAGCGTGTAGGAACACGGAAATCCGGGAGTAATAGCGCGCAGATGGCAAAAGAAATGATAACGCCGCGTCCGTTCAACGTGATGATCGTGGGTCAGGCGGGGCGGCTGCAATATGAGGCGCTTCTTTTTGCCGCCTCGCTCCGCGCCAATGCGCCTGATTTCGCGGGCAAATTATACGTTGTCGAACCGCAGCCCGGCAAACTTTGGGACCATGATCCCCGTCTGGCGGGTGACGTGCGCGCCGCATTGGAAGAGCTGGGTGCGCAGGTGGTGCCCTTTGCGTCAGAGCATTTTGGCCAGTCCTATCCGCAGGGCAACAAGATCGAAGGGCTCAAAGCCCTGCCCGCTGGCGAACCCTTTGTTTTCTTTGACACTGACACGCTGATCACTGGCGATCTGGCGCGGGTGCCGTTTGATTTTGACCACCCTGCCGCTTCAATGAAACGCGAGGGCACATGGCCGGTGGAAGAGCTGTATTGGCCCGGCTACTCGGCGATCTGGAAATCGCTTTATGATCAGTTTGGGCTGGATTTCGACAGCTCGCTCGACCTGTCCCAGCCTGATGAATATTGGGAACGGTATCTGTATTTCAACGCGGGCTGGTTTTACGGGGCTGATCCTGCGGCTTTTGGTGAACGGTTTACTGAATACGCCCTGTCGATCCGGGATGATCCGCCGCCGGAATTGGTGATACAACCGCTGGATCCCTGGCTGGATCAGGTGGCGCTGCCCTTGGTCGTTCACAGCTTTGGCGGCGGTCGGCCGGGGCCGGAATTGGCCGGTCTGGATGGGAATATTACCTGTCACTACAGGATGTTGCCCTTGCTCTATGCGCGGGGCAGTGACGCCCAGATCGCCGCGTTAGAGTCTGTGAGTGCGCCCAATAGGATCAAGAAAATGCTCAAGCAATATGATCCATTCAAGCGGATGATCTATCAAAAACGCGGGCAAAAGGTGCGGGCGCTGTTTGATCGTGACAACCTGCCGCGTCATGAAAAAGCGCTGCGCAACAAGATCAAATCTGCCGGTTTCTGGATGCGTTAAGGGCGTTGCGTGCCCCCCACCGTACGGTCGCCGCAGCCGCACTGCGCCGAATCAAGGGTTAACGCCGGTTTTTCAACGTAAAATCACCCCCGAAAGCCTGTCTGAATATCGTCGGAAAAGCATCGGACCTTTTTCGGTTAGATCGCCCGATTAACGCGGCGGGCGCCGTGCGCATTCTTTGTTAGGGTGCCGACCAGCGGTGCCGCTTTCTGCCCAAAAAACACCCTGTAAATGCAAATGAGCCGCTGCGCAGAATAAAATCCTGTGCCTGTGCGTAATGAAAGCGGGACCATCACCGTGGTTCGGTGGCCGTCGGCCACACGCAGCATTTGCAGGCAACCGGAGAGAACATGAAATTCACGTATTTTAGCGCGGTAACACTGTTTACAGCGATTTGCAGTCACACGGCCTACGCCGACGAGCTGAGATTACGAGGCGGCGTCGCCTCTGGTGTTGGGTCAGACTATATCTATTCGCGCGACAGGTTGAACGGCTTTGAGGACATCGTCGCCGATTACGGTTTGGGGGGCATGGGGTCAGCCAGCTATCGCATGGATGACCTCTATGCCGGGGTCGGATTAGAACTGGGCGTGCAGTTTGGCGTTCTTGCCGGGGATGACAGCACCACAAATGACGATTGCGACGCGGCAACCTTTCTTGGTCTGAATGATAATTGCCATGCGCAAGTCAATACGGAGAACTTGACCAGCTTTGCCGAAGCCGACGCGCTGGCGCGATACACACTGGGGAATGGACGCACGGCGTTGCTGGGCGGTCTTTCAGTGTTGACCTTCCGCAATGAATTACAGGTGGAGCATCTGTTCGAAGGTGGCGATGAGTTTTTCATTGACCGCGACACAGAGTTTACCGGGCTTGGATTAAAGCTGGGGGCACGGCATGTCGTGCCTTTGCAGAATGGCATGGACCTCAATCTTGAAGCGATGATTGGCCGATATCGCGGTGACCGCACCATGCAAATCGTCGAAAATGTAACCGAATTGGGTCAACCCGACGCACGTTTCGACGCGCGTTTCGACGAAACAATTGACGTGACCAGCTTTGAGCTGACTCCCTCCGTTGCAATCCCGGCCCAATGGGCGGGTGATGGTGCAGTGATGGAGTTTGGCGTCAGCTACAAGCTTTTGCAGAGTGCGGTGGATACGCGCAATGTTGTTGATCACGAAGGAACTGATGCATTTGAGGCAGGAAAGATCGACGATGATGTCTCTGCGACCTCGGTGTTTGCGGGTCTGACCATTCCGTTCAAGTAAAGTATTTCGATTTATACTTGGATCATAATGCGCTGCCTCTCCCTAACGGTCGAACGCAATTTGTGATGCTTGATGTCTTAAGTTAAAATCGAAACGCTGTAAGCCCCCCCGGCGGGTGGTGCCATGTGGCGCTGCCCGTCAGAAATGCTGCGCGTAAATCAGCCCGAATGCGGTGCTCTGCCCGGTTTCGCTGTCGTCTTCGTATCGCACGGACAATCGCAGATCGTAGAGATGACAGGTTTTCGCGGAAAATCTGCGGCCAAATCCTCGGCGAGGATTTGAGATACTCACCCCGCTGCGAACACGCCGCTGTCTTTGGCGAATCCCTTTACCTCAATCGGGTTGCCAGACGGGTCCCGAAAGAACATGGTCCATTGCTCACCCGCCTCGCCCTTGAACCGGACAGAGGGCGCGAGGATGAAATCGGTCTGTCGCTCTTCCAGCCGTGCGGCGAGCGCGTTCCAGTCATCCAGTGGCAGCACAACCCCGAAATGTGGCATCGGCACCATGTGGTCCCCGACCTTGCCTGTCGCTGCATTCGCGAAGGGTTCGCCCAGATGCAGGCTGAGCTGGTGCCCGAAGAAATCGAAATCGACCCAAGTGTCTGTCGACCGCCCCTCGCGTGCGCCCAGCGCACCGGAATAAAACGCCCGCGCGGCGTCCAAATCGGTGACGTGAAAAGCGAAATGAAAGGGCACGGGCATGTTTTAATCCTTTTTCCTGTGGCCCGTTGAGCAGGCCGTTAATTCCGCCTACACCTTGGGGCGAGTTTTTTCAAAGGGAGTGAGAGAAAGATGACCGACAGTCCGACCTATGGCTTTGATACGCTGCAAGTTCACGCCGGGGCCCGCCCTGATCCGGCCACCGGGGCGCGGCAGGTTCCGATCTATCAGACCACCGCCTATGTGTTTCGCGATGCGGATCACGCCGCTGCTTTGTTCAACCTGCAAGAGGTCGGCTATATCTATTCCCGCCTGACCAATCCCACAGTCGCTGCCCTGCAAGAACGTATTGCCACGCTGGAAGGTGGTGCCGGAGGTGTGTGCTGTGCGTCCGGTCATGCCGCCCAGATCATGGCGCTGTTTCCGCTGATGGCACCGGGGCGCAATGTTGTGGCATCCAGCCGGTTATACGGCGGTACGGTCACGCAGTTCAGTCAAACGATCAAGCGGTTTGGCTGGTCCGCTAAATTCGTGGATTTCGACGATCATGACGCTGTGAAGGCTGCCATTGATGACGATACCCGCGCTGTATTCTGCGAAGCCATCGCCAATCCCGGTGGCCATATCACCGATCTGAATGCGATTGCGGCGATCTCTGACGATGCGGGCATTCCGCTGATCGTGGATAACACCAGTGCGACGCCGTACCTTTGCCGTCCGATCGAACATGGCGCGACATTGGTTGTGCATTCCACGACGAAATACCTGACTGGCAACGGCACCGTGACCGGCGGCTGCATCGTGGACAGCGGCAAGTTCGACTGGGCTGCGAATGACAAGTTCCCGTCCTTGTCGCAGCCCGAACCCGCCTATCACGGGTTGAAATTCGCAGAGACCTTTGGCCCGCTGGCATTTACCTTCCACGGTATCGCTATCGGTCTGCGCGATCTGGGCATGACCATGAACCCGCAGGCTGCCCATTACACGCTGATGGGGATCGAGACCCTGTCGCTGCGGATGGACCGCCATGTCGAAAACGCCATGAAGATCGCCAAATGGCTGGAGGACGACCCGCGCACGGATTACGTGACCTATGCTGGTCTGAAATCGTCCCCTTATGAAAAGCTGGTGTCCAAGATCTGCCCCAAGGGTGCAGGCGCCCTGTTCACCGTTGCGGTCAAAGGCGGCTATGACGCCTGCGTCAAGCTGGTCGACAGTCTGGAAATCTTTAGCCATGTGGCCAATCTAGGCGATACGCGCAGTCTGATCATCCATTCCGCAAGCACCACCCACCGTCAGTTGACCGCAGAGCAGCAAGAGGCCGCAGGCGCGGGGCCGGGCATCGTGCGGCTGTCCATCGGGATCGAGGATGCGGACGATCTGATTGCCGATCTGGATCAAGCGCTGGCCAAGGCGACCGCATAAGCAATAACGCACCCGCCCGGCGCTTGGCTTGGGCGGGTTTCTGCTCTAGGGTCCGCATACTCAGGCAAACCGCGTTTTGTCATCAACGCCAATGTGCTAATAACAACCAATGACTATCAATTTCGCGCTCGTTCTATCATTTGAGGGGATTGAACTCCTCCATCGTGTTCAACATGGGTGGAAACCCGTTGGCCGTAAGGCCGATGTTGAGGACCCAAAGCTGGACACTGTGCTGGCCGATCTACAGGCCAAGGCGCTGTCGCTGACGCCGGATGGGTTGCGTAGTAAGATTGTCATCCCGATGGATCAGATCAAATATCTGGCCATCGACAGCACCCGAACGGATATGGATGACATCTATGCCGCCCTGGATGGGGCGACCCCTTACGCGCTGAAAGATCTGGTCATCGACTATGAGAAATCCGGCGGTCGGACCCATGTGGCCGCTGTCGCCCGCGAGACCTTGTTCGAGGCTGAGGCGTTTGCCCGCGCGCATAAGTTCAACCCTGTGTCCTTTGTCGCGATCCCCGAGCCATTTACCTTTCAGAAAGAAGTGTTCTTCGGCCCGACTAATATGATGCAGCAGGTGCTTGGCCCTGACGGTCATGTCGCGCGTGATGCGCTGCCGGTGATGAAAGTGGGCACACGGGTAAAATCCCGGATGCTGATCTTTGATGCATCCGGCGACACGCTGCCCGAAACCGATGAAGATGATCTGGCGGCGCTTTTCGGGGAAAATGTCGCCCCGGAGCCATCCATTCCGGCTGAGGCGCTGCCCCCGGTCCCGGATATTGATCTGGCGGCCTTGCTCGCCCCGCATGTGGATCCGTCTGCACCAGATGCCGAGCCCGAAGTCGAAGCCGCTGCCCAGACTGATGTGACCGATACACCTGCGGCGCTTTGGGTCGATGAGGTTGTGGCTGAATATCAGTCGGAACCGGACGTGCCATCGTCTGCACCCGCGCCGGTGGTGTCGGAACCTGCTGCGTCTGAACCAGTGGTCGCATCCCCCAAGGTGCCAGCGCCGGTCGCACCGATCTTGTTCGACCGGGTGATCCCCGAAACGATTCCGCCTGCGCCTGTGAAGGCACCGCCAAAACCTGTCGCTGCTCCGGTTGTTGAGAAGACGCCGGAACCAGTCACTGCACCGGTTGTTGCGCAAATCCCTGCCCCTATGGCGCCAGTCTTGCTGGACCCTGTTATCGCTGAGTATCACACCGGACAGCCAAAGCAAAAAGTGCTGGCCCCCATTGCGCTAACGGCCCGCCCGCCGCAGCCCCCGGCGGCGATGCCACAGCTGAATGCGACGCATCTGTCCCGGCCCTCTGCCTTGAATATCCCAGAAGCGCCCAGCCGCAACGAGCCGCTTTATATCGGCGGCGCTTTGGCTGCCTGTCTTGCGCTGGCGGGTGTCTTTGCCTGGACGCAGATGTCATCCGGCGATGCACCGGTGGCTGTGGTCGAGGAACCTGCGGCCCCTGTCGTAACCCCCGAAGTGGTCACAGTTGCACGCACGCAACCTGTGTCCGATGTTTCCCCTGATGTCCCCGCGTTGGACCCACAGCCACTGCCACAACCGGTTTTCGAGTTGGGCGCGACGCCGGTACTTGGTAACATCACGCCGGTTATGGCAGCTGCGGCACCGCCCGCGCTTGGCGTTGAGACCCCGGATGTGCTGCCGACCCAAATCGCGGACATTGAAACGGATGCGGGCGATATCATAGCCTTTGATACCCCGCAGCCCAGCCTTGGTGCGCCGGTGTTGCGCGGCCGTGTGCTCAGCCCGGATGAAGCCGACCAAGTTTATAACGCGACAGGCGTCTGGCAGCGAGCCGCACGGCATGCCGCATTGCCGCCGAGTACCACGCTGGATGATCTGATCCGTCCGATCACGCTGGCAGCCCCCCGCTCTATCGCGCAGCCTGAACTGCCCGCGCTGGACGATCTACAGGCCGATCAGAGCTTTCTGTCGCCGTCCGATCCGCCGCCCGCCGAGGTAAGCTTTCCGATTGATGAGAACGGCTTTATCCTTGCAACCCCGGAAGGCACACCCACGCCTGATGGTGCGATCGTCACGGCGGGTCTGCCCGATCTGAATGTCCGATTGCGCCCCGAACTGTCCGAGGATGATCTGGCCCGGATGGAACTGCTGGCCCCTGCGCCAGACGGTGTGGTGATCATTGCAGGCCGTCCAGCGGTGACCCCGCCGCTGCGCCCTGCCGATGCCCGTCTGCCAGAGGCTGAAGACGCCACCGCAGAGAACGCTGAGACCACCATTGCTGACGCGACGGACGTGCAGCCCGAAGCCGCAGATGCGGAAACTGATGTCGCCGCCCTGCGCCCTGAGCCCCGGTCGGATGATGCCATCGCAGCGCCCACCAGTAATCCTGACATCACGTCGATCATCGCCGATATCGCTGCTGAAGAGGATACGCTGCAGATAGACCCCGATGAGGGGACGGTCGCGGCATCCCGTCGTCCGGAAACGCGCCCGCAGAACTTTGCCCGTGTGGTTACTGCTGCGCGTGAACGCGCGGCGGCCCAACAGCAGCAAGCCGCTGCCGCACCGGTGCAAACCGCCGCCCCTGTCGCGCCACAGAACTATGCCCCGGTGCCCGGCGGTGTGGCCCGTGCGGCGACACAGGACGACGTGATCGGGCTGCGCGATATGAACCTGATCGGCGTCTATGGTCGCCCGAATGCCCGCCGTGCGTTGGTGCGCCTGTCCAATGGCCGCTATGTGCGGGTTGAGGTGGGCAGCGCGTTGGATGGCGGACAGGTCACCGCAATTGGTGAGGCCGCGCTGAACTACGTCAAACGCGGGCGCACCATCGCGCTGGAACTGCCATCGGGCTGACGGGCGCGGCTATTCCGCCAAAGAGCCCAGCGCCTGTTTCAGTGGGCCGAGATGTTCTGCGTAGTTCTGCCATTTCTTGACCGATGTTTTGTAAATCGGCTGTCGCACCTGCCAGCGTGATGGTGTTTTCACCATCCGTTCGGTGTTTTGAAATGACAGGCAAGCATCGTCCCATTCTAAACCTGTCCAGGCGATGAGCCGCCGCGAGGCTGCTTCCTGATCGGCGATCATGTCTTCGTACCGGCTGTCAAGGATGCGCCCCGGCAGAACCGTGTGCCAATGCGCCATCAGATCGTCATAGGCGCGGTAATATTGCCCCAACGTGCGCAGGTCAGCGTTATAGCCATGTGTTTCAGAGAAATGCTGGGTGAAGCAGGACACGCAGGTATCCATCGCGTCGCGCTGACAATGGATGATCTGCGCCCTTGGAAACAGGATAGCGATCAGCCCCAGCAGTTCGTAATTATGTGGCATCTTATCGACCACGCGCTGCGCGCTGGCCGAATGCCGTTTGAGCACAGCCAGATAGCGGCTGGCCAGCTTGCGCGCTTGCCCTTCTGTCAGCTTTTCAAGGCTCCGCCCAAAGCGCGTGCGATCAATATCGCCAAAGCCCAGATCACCCGCGAGCATACGGATATTGCTTAGCTCACCCGCCCCTGCGATCTGCGGATGGCTGGCAAGAATTTGTTCTGTCAGCGTGGTGCCCGAACGCGGCATGCCGACGACAAAGATCGGCCGTTCTGACGGGCTGCCAAGATTACTGCGTGCTTCAAGAAACGGTGCTGTGAAAATCTCTTTGCGTTTGGCAAACGCTTCGCGGTGGGTGTCGATTGCGAATTTTTCACCGGTTTCGTCTTTGGCCGTGACGAATTGGGTAAAGGCGGCGTCATAGTTTTTCTGATCGGCTAGCGCCTTGCCTGCCGCATAGCGCAAGCCACGGCGGATTTTGGCGGTCAGCTGATCGCTGTCCAGCAAGCCCGTCATCAGCGCCGGTTCCGGATCGTCTGGTTTAAACTTATGCGCCATGCTGAGCCCGATCATGGCGCGGGAGGTTTCGACGTCCGCACGGATTGCGGCCCGGAAAATATCTGCCGCGTCCTGCATCTGGCCGAGATTGACCAGTACCTCGGCCCGTTCGACGGCCAGCCGCATGTCATCGGGGCGCAGCGTCACGGCTTGGTCAAAGGCCGCGAGTGCCTCTGCATGTTTGCCGAGTGCCGCCTCTGCCTGCCCGAGGGTGACCCAGCTTTTTGCGTGCTCAGGCTGCATCAGGGTGACCTTGCGCAACGTCTCGATGGCAATCTGCGGTTTCTTCTCGGCCAGCTGCGCGCAGCCCATGTTAAACAGGAAAATCGGGTTGCGCGGCATCTGTTTGAGCGCTTTACGAAAATACCCTGAGGCGATCGCTGGCTTCTTTGCTTCAAGGGCAATTGTGCCCATCATGTTGAGCGCATCAGGATATTTCGGATGGTCACGCAGCACGGTTTGATAATGAAACTCGGCCCGTGTAAAATCACCAGCCTGCTGCGCCGCGACGCCCTTTTTCAGGACGGGCACGATTTCGGACGCGGGCAGTTTGCGTCGGGATGTTAGCGAATTTTGCATAGGTGTAAGGGTATGCATTCCCGACTGCAAAGCAATCGGGAATGCACGCAATCAGAATTTCATCACGTAGCCAGCCTGTAGATTATGCGACACTAGGGGCTCGATCTTACTAGCAAAATCCAATTCACCTGTAACCTTGAGGCGGTAGCCCACATCAAGGAACCCGCTTCCCAAAGCAAACTGTGCGCCAGCACCGATCTGCCCGGCCGCGACTGTATCATCGCTATCTTCCGCCTCGACTTGCACGCCACCGATGCCGCCACCGATATAGGGGACGTAAGTTCCGCCGCCCATATTTGGCAAATCATACCAAAGGTTCGCCAGAATATAAGTGGCGGAAGCGTCGCCATCAGTATCACCATAGCTATAACTACCTGAACCACCTGGGTACGAATAGTCGACGCTAGACTCGCCCAGTTCGTAAGTTGCGTATGAAAGCTCTGCCTCTGCACGGAGGTTCGGGCTGATTTCAGTCCCAACCGCAATACCGATCAAAGGGCCGGCTTCAAGCTCGGTAGCAAAGATAACCTCATCATAACCAGCGTAATTGTCGGTGGCGTCGTATTCAGCATCTGACATCATGGAAAAGCCAGCGAAAACGCTGACATACCAGTCGCCGCTCATGCCTTGCGCATTTGCTGCAGAGGCAGCGGTCATTGCCGCCAGAATGGCGGTGGTGCCGATAATAGATTTCATGGGGGGCATTTCCTTCAACAAAGTTACCATTACTTGCGCACAAAAAATCGGGCGTTACCGACGCCAACAACGTTCGGCGCTAACGTCTTGTTAACATTTTTGTGAATTTCATCAATGAAAATCTGGGGTTACCTGCGTAGATGGCCGCGCAGGCGTGGCATCTGTGCACAGTTTATCGCCCCAGCCGCTTGGTGTGACTGGGGCGGCGCTTCGTTTAGAACGTCGTGACGTAGCCGACCTGAAGGTTATGTGACAAGAAGGTTCCGTCTGCATATGGCTCGTCACTGTTAGGATCAGCGATATCGAGTCCGCGCGCACTTTTTAGATGATAGGCCACGTCGATCTTGCCGGTGCCCATCGGGAACTGGATACCCGCCCCGACCTGTGCCGCGGCACCGGTCACGGTGTCATTATAGCCGAATTCAAAGCCCCCGAAGCGTGTGTCAGCTTCAAGCCTGACGGCACCGATCCCGCCACCGATGTAAGGCACCGCGCTGCCAAAGCTTGCAGCCGGGAGATCATACCAGATGTTGGCCATCAGGAACGTGGTAGACGCGTCACCTTCGCTTGAAGCGTAAAACTCTTCGCCGTTGTAAGTAATTCTTCCGCTTTCATAGCTGGCGTAAGACAGCTCAATTTCACCACGCAGATTTGGCGCAACTGTCATCCCCACAGTCAAACCCAAGAGGTAGCTGTCATCAAATTCATTTGCGACATCATCTTCGTCATAAACAGTGTCGATGCTACCGATATTGGAAAAGCCGGCGAACACGCTGACATACCACTGGTCGCCCATTCCTTGCGCCCGCGCAGATTGTGCCGCTGACATGACCGCCAGAATGGCAGATGTTCCGAAAAAAAGAGCTCGCATGCGGTATAGGTCCTTTACCAACGCTACTAATTCTATGCGCGCATATACATGCGCTTTACTGATGCCGACCGTGGTCGCGCGATAAGCTTTTGTTAATGTTTTAATATTTTCGGGCCAACAAATTTTTGCGGATGCCTGTTTCAGCGCCACACAGGAAGGGAAAACCAGCATGTTTCGTCAAGTTTAGCGACCACGGCGCAACTGGAAATGGCCCATCACATTCAGGCAGCACTGACATCATCAGAGAAGGCATTTTATAAATTAAGTTGCTGTTTTATATAGTTTTATACGACCATCGGGATGTGTGCGAGAAAAACCGGTCGTCAGCCGGTGACGCGTCATACAGCCAGCCCCAACCGTTACCTGACGGCATGCGCCAAATTTCGCTGATCGCCCCGTAAATTGTCGGATCAGATGGGTGGCCGTCACCCCCATACCACCCAATTGTCAGCGTTTTACCTGAAGGTAGCCCGAAACTGATGACGGGTGCGGCTGCTTTCGGCCGCATCCCCTGTCTAGCCAGCGTTCCGCATTCGCCATGCGTAGAACGCCACTGCCAGCATCATGCAGCCCCCGGCGACGAACGACATACCCAAGCTGGTCAATGTCGCAATGGCTGCGCCGATGAAAGGGGCGGTCAGGAGGGCGAGCGTATTGGCGGCCTCGCTCAGCGCGGTGATCCGGGCGATCCGGTCTGCTGCGCTGTGATTCTGGATCAGGGTGCGGAACGGCACGACAGAGAGTGCTGACGCCACACCGACGACGGCGCACAGCCCGATATAGGCCGTGATGTGTAGTGGAAAAGACAGGATTTCCGCCAGCCCGAAATACCCGATGATACAGGCGCCGACTGTAAGGCCGGAGGCGATCCAAAGGAACGGTCTCCCTGCATCCTTGCGCAGCGCAAGGTAAAGTGACCCCAGAACGCCCCCTGCCCCAATCGCGGCCAACGCAAAGCCCAGTTGTGTTTGTGTAAAGCCCAGATCACGGGTCAGCGGGGCGATGAGCGTGTCATAGAAAAACATCGCGAAATAGCCTGCCGCCATCATCCACAGCGCCGCCCGCAAGACCGGTGCGCGCTGGATATCGGCGAAGCCTGCCTTGATATTGCCGATCATACTGCTCTGCGCCGCTTCACTGGCAGGGGGCCGCGCGATGTGGTTGATCCGCAATGCCAGCAGCGCGGCAAGGATTGAGACCCCGGCATTCAGCAGGAAAATCATGTGCGGCGCGAGCCAGATCAGCAAACCGCCCCCCAGCGCCGGTGCAGCGACTTTGGAGGTTTGGTTAATGGCGTGGCTGAACCCGTTTGCGCGGGTCCGTTCGTCGGGTGTGGTCAGCGTTTGAATGGCCGCCTGTTTGGCCGGTGTGAAAAACGTGTCCACCGTGCTGCGCAATGCGACAAGCAGAATCAAAACACCCCAATTGGGCGCAAAGAACAGCGTGGCTGTCACCACGCCCCGCCCCAGATTGCTGAGGATCAGAACCCGCCTGATCGGCACTTTGTCGACCAGCACACCGGCCACAGGCCCAACCAGCAGATAAGGCAGCCCGATTGCGACTGCGAGCACGGCGAAAACGAACGGTTCTTCTTGCCAGACGAAAGCGAGCAATGCGCCGATTGCTACGAAATCAAGCCAATCCGCAAAATCGGCAGGCAATTGTGCAATCAGCAATTTGCGGAGATCGGATTTCATGAAATCTAAATTCAAAAGTTACATGACCACGTTATTAGCACGGGTGGCGAGACCGTGTAAGACACAGGCATGCACCGGCGAAAATTGGCGCGATGCGCTATCAGACACGCAATCGCGCGTTGCGTATACGCGGCTGGGCTGAGATATCATCATTATGGAATCCTTTCTGTTTCAGGCGACGATCTATCTGGGGGCTGCGGTCATCGCAGTGCCATTTGCCGCGCGTCTGGGGCTTGGGTCTGTGTTGGGCTATCTATTGGCCGGTATCGTCATTGGGCCGGTGACCGGGCTGGTCGGGTCAGAGACGCAGGATTTGCAGCATTTTGCAGAATTCGGCGTGGTCGTGATGCTGTTTCTGATCGGGCTGGAGTTAGAGCCACGCGCGCTGTGGGACATGCGCGACCGTCTGATCGGCATGGGCGGGCTGCAAATCACCCTGACCATGGGGGCGATCACCGGGGCCACGATCCTGCTGGGGTATAGCTGGACCGTGGCGCTGGCCGTGGGCATGATCTTTGCCCTGTCATCGACGGCAATCGTGCTACAGACATTGGCCGAAAAAGGTTTGATGCAAACAGGCGGTGGCCGGTCGGTTTTTTCCGTGCTGCTGACGCAGGATATCGCGGTGATCCCGATGCTGGCGCTGTTGCCACTGCTGGCCGCCCCCAGCGTGATGGCGACACTTGCGCCGGACGGATCAATACACCGGCTGGTCGAGGACGATCATGGCGCCCATGGCAGCATTAGCCTTGTCGAGGGCTTACCCGGCTGGGGGGTGACGCTGGTAACCCTTGGTGCTGTGGCTGTGGTGATCCTTGCAGGCACTTATCTTGCCCGACCTGTCTTTCGCTATATCCACCACGCGCGGCTGCGCGAGATGTATACAGCACTTGCCCTGTTGATGGTTGTGTCAACGGCCGTGCTGATGAGCCTTGTGGGGCTATCACCAGCATTGGGTACATTTCTGGCGGGTGTGGTGCTTGCCAACTCTGAATTCCGGCACGAGCTGGAAAGCGATCTTGAACCGTTCAAGGGGCTGCTGCTGGGCTTGTTCTTTATCACCGTTGGGGCGGGGATTGATTTCAATCTCTTCTTTGGTGATCCGCTTTACGTGGTCAGTCTTACGATGGGCGTGATGCTGATCAAAGGCGTGATCCTGTTCGGGTTGGCCTTGCTGTTCAAGCTGCGCGGCAAGGATCGCTGGCTGTTCACGCTGGGGCTGGCGCAGGCGGGGGAGTTCGGGTTTGTGCTGACCTCATTCTCGGTCCAGCAAGGGGTGCTGAGCGATGGGCAATCCGGGCTGCTGCTGGCGGTGATTGCTTTGTCCATGCTGCTGACGCCGCTGTTCTTTATTCTGTATGATGTGATGACCCGCAAGATGGTCGAGACCGTCGACGAAAAGCATGATGTGGTGAATGAGCAAGGCACGGTGATTATCGCGGGCATTGGCCGCTTTGGTCAGATCGTGAACCGGCTGGTGCGCAGCGCGGGGTTTTCCACGGTGGTGATCGACAGCGATCTGGCGACGGTTCAGATGATGCGCAAATTCGGCTTTCGCGGCTTTTTCGGTGATCCAACCCGCCCCGATCTGCTGAATGCCGCTGGGTTGGACGAGGCGAAGGTCCTGGTTGTGGCCATTGACGACAAGGCTTCGGCCAACAAGCTGGTCGCCTATGCCCGCAAGACCCATCCTGATTTGCATATTGTCGCCCGTGCCCGCGACCGGGTGCATGTGTATGAACTATATGCCGCTGGGGCGAATGACATCGTGCGTGAGATGTTCGACAGTTCGCTGCGCGCAGGCCGTTACGCGTTGGAAAACCTTGGACTAAGCGAATATGAGGCCGCCGAGGCAGAGCAGACATTCTATCAACATGACCGCAGAGCGTTGCGTGAGTTGGCAGAGCTTTGGAAGCCGGGCGTGCCGATTGCCGATGTGCCGGAATATGTCGCCCGTGCCCGTGCCCTGAACAATGATATGGAAACCGAGCTAGCCACACGGCAGCAGGCGCGCGAGAAGAAGAAGGCCGGGTAATGCGGCGGTGTCCCGGGCTTAATCCGGGACTTCTTGCTGGCGGCGAGGTGGAGGTCCCGGATCAGGTCCGGGACTGCGCTCTGCGCGAATTAGCTGTCACTGACTCCGGCTTCGGCGAAGGTTGACATGCCTGAATGACAGGCGATGGCCCCTTTCATCACGCCGATAGCAAGTGCCGCGCCGGACCCTTCGCCCAGCCGCAGGCCCAGATTGAGCAGTGGTGTTTTGCCTAGCGCATCAAGGAGCCGCTGATGCGCCCCTTCGGCGCTGAGATGTCCGGCGACACTGTGATCGAGCGCACCAGCATGGGTTTTTTCCAGCACGGCAGCAGCTGCGGTGCAGATGAACCCATCCAAGATCACCGGGATGCGGTGATGCCGTGCAGCCGCGATGGCACCGGCCATCGCCGCCAGCTCGCGCCCGCCGAGGCACCGCAGTGCCTCTAGCGGATCGGCACTGTCATGCAATGCCAGCCCCGCGTCCACCACGGCGGCCTTGCGTGACAGACCTGCGTCGTCAACGCCCGTGCCCCGCCCCGCCCAATCGGCCCCGGTGCCGCCGAAAAGTGCCGCTGCCAGTGCCGCAGCGGCGGTGGTGTTGCCGATCCCCATCTCACCCGTCACCAGCAGATCGGCCTGCGGATCGACGGCAGCCCAGCCGGTTTGCAATGCCTCCAGCAGCTCTGCCTCACTCATTGCGGGAGCTTGGGTAAAATCTGCGGTGGGCGTATCGAGTGACAAGGCGTGCACATCCATGCGTGCGCTGAAGGCTTTGGCCAATTGGTTGATCGCCGCCCCGCCATGTTCAAAATTGGCGACCATTTGCGCGGTCACCTCAGCCGGGAAGGCAGAAACGCCCTGAGCGCAGACCCCGTGATTGCCTGCAAAGATGATGACCTGTGGTGCATTGATTTGCGGCTGCGCATCGCCGCGCCAGCCTGCGTACCAGATGGCCAGATTTTCGAGCCGCCCCAGCGCGCCCGGCGGTTTTGTCAGTTGTCCGTTGCGGTCCCGTGCGGCGTTGCTGGCAGCGCTGTCAGCGCCGGGTGCCTCTGTCATCAGCGCGCGGAATGCGGATAGGGTCGTAAACGGTAGTTGCATCAGGTCCTCGTTGCATCGGTCTTTGCTTCTGTCTAACGATCATAGCGGGAATGAACAGGGACGGGGTGGCTATGCGCGACACAGGACTGATCAGCTGGATTGACTTGCCAGCGGCACTGGGGTTGCTGACGCGCCTACCAATCCCCGTCGATGCGGAGGAAGCTGCCGCCCGCGGTGCCCGCGCCGCCTGGGCCTATCCTTTGGTGGGTGCGCTGATCGGGGTATTTGTCGCCGCCTGCATTCCGCTTTTGCTGATGACCGGCCTGCCTGGCGGTATGGTCGGCGCTGTGGTGCTGGCCGTATCGGTCATTATTACCGGCGCGATGCACGAAGACGGGCTTGCCGATAGTGCCGACGGGCTCTGGGGTGGCTGGGATCGCGAACGCCGTCTGGCGATCATGAAGGACAGCCATATCGGTGTTTACGGGGTGATCGCGATTGGGTTTTCCCTGCTGATCCGCTGGCTGGCGCTGGTGGCCTTGGTCGCAACTGGACAATACTGGAGTGTGCTGATCGCCATAGCCACGCTTAGCCGACTGGCCATGGTTGTCGTGATGGGTGTGCTGCCGCAGGCCCGCGCTGGCGGGTTGAGCGCCAAGGTCGGGCAGCCATCGGTGGCCACGATGGTTGTGGCGCTGATTTTGTCCGTTGCTTTGGCCATGGCATGCAATGCAACGGTTTTGATCTTTGCGGCGGCGCTGGCGGCGTTGGCCTGCGGTGTAATCGCCCGGTTCAAGATCGGCGGACAGACCGGGGATATCCTTGGAGCGACCCAACAGGTGACAGAGATAGTGCTGCTGATGGTCGTCGTCGCAAGCCTGAATTAACCGGGGAGCGTTTCGCAACGCAGTGCAGCGGCAAAGGAACCGCGGTCCTGATGCCGCCCGATATCCCGCGTGCTTAGTGTGTCATCTTCCAGCCGTGTTGCCATCACACGGGTCCAGTCGGCATTGGCAGTGATCATCTCGGGCCCTTGCCCACAATCGCGCAGACCGCCGCCGATGTCGCTTTCGCCGATACGGTGATTGGTCAGCCCTGACATCGTCGCAACTTGCGTCAGCCCTTCATCAGCAAAGCGCCAGATGGTGAGGGTCTTTGCCAAGTGTGGCCGGTCAATATAGGCGATTTCGATTGAACCATCCCCATCAAGGTCCGCCGCCCCGATAGGCGCAAGCCAGCGGTTGGTGCGACCGATGAACGGTGTGGCCGCTGTGAATGCTGGTTTTCCGTCTGCCAGACCGATCACCAATAGCCTTGCGCCAAGATCACGGTGGCTTTGCACCACTACGACCTCTGGCGCGCCATCGCCGGTGACATCCCACAAACGTGGTTCCACGTCTTCATAAACCAGTTCGTCGGGGAGTCTGACTTCGTAAGTCAGGCTGCGGTTCCAGTTAAACAATCCGGAAGTGTTGTCGCCGTTTGCGCCAACTTCGATCCGCAGATTACCCCATTCTTCGTTATCGCCAAGAATACCGTGCGGATAGCGTGTTGTCGGCTCGTCAAAACGCGCCGACAGGATCGTGTCTGACCAAAGCGGCGTGGCCAGAACGGCCATGATCGCCGCCAGTCGCAGCATCAGATCTGTTTTTCGGGCATCTGCACCCGCAGCCCGTCGAGCGCGTCGGACACTTTCAACTGGCATGTTAGTCGCGATTTGACCGGGTCAGGTTCATAGGCGAAGTCAAGCATGTCTTCTTCCATAGCGTCTTTGGCGGGCAATTTTTCCACCCAGCTATCATCCACATAGACGTGGCAGGTGGAACAGGCGCAGGCCCCGCCGCAGTCGGCCTCTATCCCCGGAATACCGTTGTCGCGTGCGCCTTCCATGACGGTCAGCCCATTGGCCACGTCCACGACATGTTCTTTGCCGCCATGTTCAACATAGGTGATCTTTGCCATTGCGTCCGGTCCTCGTTCATAAAATCGGTTCCGATTGTTCCTAAAACAGCTTGCCCGCGCGGACCAGAGAAAATGAGACGCAAATCACGCTACGTGAGTCGCGCTGCCGCATTTGATGATCGTAGGGTCGCAATAGAGTGTGTGAAAATCCACACTACTTGAACGGTCTTATCGGGAACTATCCAGACAAATGCCTTATTTCTGTAAAGTTTGATATAAACTTTCGAAGCGGCTTGTTCTTGTATCCGCATCGCTGTTTGTTTGCGTCGTCCGCCCCGTAAGGAGCGACAATTACATAATTCTGGGAGAGAAGTTCCATGACATTCTTCAAGGCCGCCGTCGCGGCGGGTTTTGTTGTAGCGGCCCCTGCCGCCCATGCTGAAGAAGCAAGCTATATTCTGACAACGGCTTCAACCGGTGGCACCTATTACCCGGTCGGCGTGGCACTTTCGACGCTGATCAAAGTAAAGCTGGAGCCCGGCGAGAAAATCGGGATGTCGGCAATCAGCTCTGCCGGGTCTGGTGAAAATGTGCGCCTGCTGCGCGAGAACGAAGCGCAATTCGGCATTTTGCAGGGCCTGTACGGATATTACGCCGCCACGGGCACTGGCCCGCTGGAAGAGGCTGGCCCACAGGAAGATCTGCGCGCGGTCACGATGCTGTGGCAGAACGTAGAGCAGTTCGTTGTTGCCTCTGACGCAGCCTCGACCGGCACAATGGCCGATATGGTTGCGCTAAAAGGCGAAGCCATGGCGCTTGGCTCGCAGAATTCGGGCACAATCGGTTCCAATGCGGCCCTGATGGCCGGTCTGGGGATCGACATCAACACCGACTACGAACTGGTCTATGGTGGTTACGGCCCATCGGCCGAGGCGCTGCAAAACGGTCAGGTCAAGGGCATCAACACCCCGGCCGGTGTCCCCACGGGTGCGATCAGCCAGTTGATGGCTGCCGCGGGCGACACTGTGACCATGCTGGATTTCACGGATGAAGAGATCGTTGCTGCCGATAATGGCCGCGACCTGTGGACCCGTTACGTGATCCCGGCGGGCACCTATCCCGGTCAGGATGAGGACGTGAACACAATCGCGCAGCCGAACTTTCTGGCCACCCGCGCGGATCTGCCGGATGAGAATGTCTATCTGATCACCAAGGCGATCTATGAAAACCTGCCCTTCCTTCAAGCCATTCACCCGGCCACCAAGGTGATGGCGATTGAGCAAGCTATTGCAGGTCTGCCTCTGCCGCTGCACCCCGGTGCTGTACAGTATTACCAAGAGGTCGGTATCGAAATCCCTGACCGCCTGATCGCGGACTGATGCGGAAATCGGCCCGCGCCCCACGGCGCGGGCCTTTTAGCTTGGACAAAACACATGATGCCAGATGAAAAGCCGGCCGAAGGGCTGGTCCAACGCGACGTTGCCGGTTGGCCAAAGGTCGCGCTGAACGTTCTGTGCTTCCTGATTGCGGTCGGCCATATTTATGTGGCCTTTGATCCTGTGATCTCGGAAGTGCAGCGCAACGCCTACCACTTTGCAGGCTTCGCTTTTCTTGCGGCTGTGCTGTATCCGATGATCCGGGGCGCGCAGACCAACCGCGTGATGCGGGTTCTGGATCTGTGCCTTGGTGTGGCGGTTGCCGTTTCGGCGATCTACCTGCCTTATGCGGAGCAAGGTATCTATGACCGGGGTGTGAAGCTTGCCCCGCTGGATTGGGTCGCAGCCATCATCTGCGTTATCGGCGCGGTTGAGCTGACCCGCCGCCTGACCGGCTGGGTGATCCCGGTACTGATCGTGCTGGCGCTAAGCTATGTGGGTTTTTGGGGTAAATATATCGGCGGTGTTTTCTCCTTTCCCGGCCTAAGCTGGGAATCCATCGCTTTTCGGTCGATTTATGGCGACGACGCGATGTTTGGTACAATTGCCCGTATTTCATCGACCTACGTCTTTCTTTTTATTATTTTCGGGGCTTTTCTGCTGCGCTCTGGCGCTGGTGATTTTGTCATCAACCTTGCCCGCGCGGTTGCCGGTCGCATGGTCGGCGGGCCCGGTATTGTGGCGGTGATCGCCTCTGGCTTGACCGGCACGATTTCAGGCTCTGCCGTGGCCAATACGGCATCGACCGGCGTCATCACCATTCCGCTGATGAAAAAGGCCGGGTTTCCGCCAAAGTTCGCAGGCGGGGTGGAGGCAGCGGCATCGACCGGTGGCCAGTTGATGCCGCCGATCATGGGGGCCGGTGCATTTGTCATGGCGAGCTTTACCCAGATCCCTTACGAAACCATTGTCGCAGTCGCGGCCCTGCCTGCCCTGCTTTATTTCTTGTCTGTTGTTTTCTTCGTCCGGATCGAGGCACGCCGCCTGAGCCTGCCCCCGATGGAAAGTGATGGCGTAACGCTGGGATCGGCCTTTCGCAGTGGCGGGGCGAGCTTTGTCATTCCGATTGGCGGGCTGATCTTCCTGCTCGTTTCGGGTTTCACCCCGGCCTATGCCGCCGTTTTCGGCATTCTTGCGGTGATCGGTTCCAGCTGGCTGACAGAGAACCCGATGGGCCCCCGCGCTGTGTTTGAAGCACTGGTGATGGGCACCAAGAGCATGGTCATGACCGCTGTGCTGCTTTGTGCTGTGGGGCTGGTGGTGAATGTGATCGCGACCGCAGGGATCGGCAATACGTTCAGCCTGATGATCGCTGAATGGGCCGGGGGCAACCTGTTCGTGGCCATTGTGCTGATCGCGCTGGCGAGCCTTGTGCTGGGTATGGGGTTGCCGGTGACCGCCGCTTATATCGTGTTGGCGACCCTATCCGCCCCGGCGCTGGCGGGGATGATTTCGGACCGGTTTGTGATTGATGCGCTGGCCAATGGAACGCTGCCCGAAACAGCCAATGCAATCTTGATGTTCGGCCTGCCGGACCCCTCTGTGCTGTCCGGTCCGCTGAGCCCGGCGCAGGCAGCGGCCATCGTCCAGTCCCTGCCACTTGAAATCGCCGCCCCGCTGCGTGACATGGTGGTCCCGTCCGAGGTCGCACTGGCCGCCCTGCTGTCGGCCCATATGATTATTTTCTGGTTGAGTCAGGACAGCAACGTGACCCCACCCGTCGCGCTGGCAGCGTTTACCGCTGCCGCGATTGCCAAGGCACCCGCCATGGCTACCGGTGTGGCAAGCTGGAAGCTGGCGAAGGGGCTTTATATCGTGCCGCTGATGATCGCCTTTACCCCGTTTCTGGGGGGCGATTGGATGGTGATGCTGCGTATCTTCGCCTTTGGCGTGGTTGGCATATATGCCCTCGCCGCCGCAATTCAGGGCTGTATGGAACGGCCCATAGGGTTGGTGCTACGCGTTGTGCTGGGTGTGCTGGGCACTGCCTGCATCTGGCCTTTGCCGATCTGGATGCAGGGTCTGGCGGCCTTGCTGATCATAGGTCTGGTGATCTGGAACAGCCGAGGGATTGGCCAGCAGGCCGTTTAAGATTGGTTAGAGGCGTTGCCGGCACGGGCCGCCGGACGTTGACGGGGTGTTGTTGGATCTGCTGGTTCTCGTGAAGCTGGTTGAGGTCCCGGATCGGATCCGGGACTAGGGCACAAAAAAACGGGCCGTTGGTGACGGCCCGCTTTGATTTACTATTTTGGCTTTGTTTATTCCGCGTCCAGCGACAGTGCCACGAAGCGTGGATCGCCCCCGCGACGGACCAACAGAAGGATGGATTTCCGTCCGGCCTCTGTCGCGTCGGCAATGCGGGTTTCTAGATCGGCGACCGTGCTGATCGCTTGCTGACCGGCCTCGGTGATCACGTCCCCTTCGACCAGACCTTTTGACGCGGCCTCGGAGTCAGGGTCGATCGCGGTGATGACCAGCCCTTCTTCTGCTGTGAGCCCGAACTGTTCGGACAGATCCGTCGTGATTTCCGACAGGGTCAGACCAAGCACCTCGGCCTGCGCTGGCTCCTCCTCTGGCTCCGACGATGCGGGGAAGGCAACGGCCTCGGATGTTTCACGGCGGCCCAGAACGACCGTTAGCTGTGCGGTGTCGCCTTCGCGCAGGACTTCGACCGGGACTTCCTTGCCCACGGGCGAGTTGCCGACAATGCGCACCAGTTCGCGGGTGTCTTCGATTTCGACACCGTCGAACACAGTGATTACGTCGCCCGACAGCATTCCGGCCTCTTCCGCAGGACCGGCTGGCACATCTGTGACCAGTGCGCCACGGGCCATGTCCAGCCCGTCAATCGCATCGACCATATCCGGGGTCACATCCTGAATGCGCACACCTAACCAGCCCCGGCGGGTTTCGCCAAATTCCTTGAGCTGCTCGACCACATTACTGACCACGGCAGACGACATTGCAAACCCGATCCCAATAGAGCCCCCATTGGGTGACAGAATTGCGGTGTTCACGCCGATCACTTCACCGTTCATGTTAAACAGCGGCCCACCAGAGTTCCCCCGGTTAATCGCAGCATCGGTCTGGATGTAATCATCATAGGTGCCAGACAGCGCCCGGTTACGGGCGGAGACGATCCCGGCAGAGACAGAGAACCCCTGCCCCAGCGGATTGCCCATGGCCATCACCCAATCGCCGACGCGGGATCCTTCGCCACTGCTGTCCCCAAAGGACACGTAAGGCAGATCGGTCAGGTCGACCTTGAGCACGGCGATATCTGTGTTCGGATCGGTGCCGACCAGTTCGGCAGGTACGCCGGGTTCACCACCAGGGTAGAATTCGATCAGAATTTCGTCGGCCCCTTCGATGACGTGGTTATTCGTCACGATATAACCATCGGCTGAAATCACGAAACCAGACCCAAGGGCAGAGGAGCGCCGTGCTCCGGGACCGCCGCGATCAAGGTCATTGAAGAAATCCTCAAAGGGAGACCCTTCAGGCACAAGCCCCTGGGGTCCAGTCCGTCCTGCTATGGTCGTGCTGGTCGTGATGTTGACCACTGCGGGACTGACCTGTTCGGCCAAATCAGCAAACGTCGCGGGGCGTGTTTGCGCCGACGACATGGTGCTCTGCGCCAGCACCAATACGAACACTAGCCCGAGAGTGGCGAAAAACGCTGTAACGAGGCGGCGCAGCTGCCCCTGATCCTGGGGAATTGCGATTGCCGTTGATTTCACGGTCACGTCTCCTTGTGAACTGATGATCCCGCCCGAGGCGCGGATGCTAATGAAAACTGATATTCTATATAGGGCGACGAGAGTGCAACACAAACCGGGTCACCGGTGCGTGATCTTTCCACTTTAGACAAAGAAAAAGGGCCAGCGTGATGGCTGGCCCTTGTCCGTTTTGGTTTTACCACGTTTTATTCTGCGGCTGTCGGCCGCGAATCCGATTTCAGATAGTTAAAGAAATCATTGTCGGGCGACAGCACCATGCGTGTATTGCCGGGCTGCAATGCGCGCTGATAGGCGGTCATCGAACGATAGAATTCAAAGAATTCCGGATCGGCACCGAAAGCTTCGGCGAAAACTTCGTTCCGGCGCGCGTCAGCCTCACCTCGGATAATCTGGGCCTGACGTTCCGCATCCGACACCAGTTCGATCACGGTCCGGTCGGCTTGCGCCCGGATCCGTTGTGCGGCCTCGTTCCCGCGCGCCCGCTCATCCGCAGCTTCACGATCCCGTTCGGCTTTCATCCGTTCGTAGGTGGCATTCAGGTTTTCCGGCGGAAGGTCGGTCCGCTTGAGCCGCACGTCGATGACCTGCAAGCCCAGCGCCCGTGCTTCGGTAATGGCGCTGTTGCGGATACGCAGCATCAGCGCAGCACGATCCACGGACAGGATATCATTGGAGCTGACCGAACCCAGCACCTCACGCGTTTCGGCGCGCAGAATGCTGTCAAGACGGCGGGCCGCAGCTTCTTCACCGCCGGAACCGACGGCGCGGCGGAACTGTTCCACGTCTACGATCCGGTAGCGGGCAAAGGCATCAACGACCAGACGCCGGTCATCAGATGGTGTCACCTCAAGCGGCTGAAGATCGCGGCTGAGGATCCGGTCATCGTAACGTACGACCTCTTGGATCAGTGGGATCTTGAAGCCCAGACCAGGATCTTCCTGCACCTTCACGATCTGGCCAAACTGCAGAACAAGCGCTTTTTGCCGTTCGTCCACGATGAAGACAGAGGACACGGCGACGATCAAAAGCACCACGAGAGCGGGGAGAAGAAATACGGATTTCCGCATCAGTTGGACCCTCCTGTGGTTGGGGTACGGCGCAGTTCATTCAGTGGCAGGTAGGGAACTACACCCTGTCCGCCCTCGGCATTGTCATCCAACAGGATGATATCGACACCACCCAACACACCTTCCATCGTTTCAAGATAGATCCGTTTGCGGGTCACATCCGGCGCCTTTTGGTATTCGTTGAGAACCGCAAGGAAGCGGCTTGCTTCACCTTCGGCCTCGTTCACGACCTGAGCGCGATACCCTTCGGATTCTTCAAGGATCTGTGCAGCCTGACCGCGCGCTTCGGCCACAACTTGGTTGGCGTAGGCGTCAGCCACGTTTTGCACCCGGTCACGTTCTTGTTCGGCATCCTGCACAGCACGGAAAGACGCAATGACAGGTTCGGGCGGGTCGGCCTTGTCAAAGTTCACGCGGACGATGTTCACGCCGCTGTCATAGCTGTCCAGTGTTGACTGGATCAGATCGCTCAGCCGGTCAGCAATCGCGCCCCGGTCCCGGTTCAGGATGGGTGCCAGTTCAGATTGCGAAATAATCTCGCGCATGGCTGATTCAGCAACCGCTTCGATCGTTTGGGGCGGATTGGCAAGGTTGAACAGGTAAAGCTGTGGATCGGTGATGTTCCAGACGACCTGAAAGTCGATATCCACGATGTTTTCGTCACCCGTCAACATCAACCCGGCATCCATGCCGGCCCGGCTGACGCCGATGTCGATATTGCGTTCTGTCGTCACCGGCACAACTTCGCGGGTAACCACAGGCCAAGGTGCAAAGTTCAGCCCCGGCTCACCCGTTTGGCTATAACGACCAAGGAGAAGTTCAACAGACCGTTCCTCAGGCCGGACGGTGTAAAACGATGCCGCAAGCCAAAGGACGACAAGTATCATAAGCCCAATAAAGACAGTGCCGCGTGTCAGCTGCGGTGGTGTGCCACCGCTGCCGCCTGTCCCGCGATTGCCACCTTTGCCGCCGCCCATGAGAACGCGCAGCTGTTCGCGGCCCTTGTTCACAAGATCGTCGATCTCGGGGATGTTCGGCCCCTCTTGTCCGGGCTTGCGCCCGCCACGGTTACGATCGTCATCACCGCCCCCGCCATTGTTGCCGCCGCCCCAAGGGCCACCAGTGTTTCCTGCCATCGTGTTTCTCAGCTTCCCTTCATCAGGACCCGTTTATAGGGCCGTCCCACAGCATGTGGCATAGATATATGCAAAATCAAGCGGTGCGCACAGGCTCTTTCATGGTCACCAATTCCTCTGCCATTGTAGGGTGAACTGCAACCGTTCGATCGAAATCTTCCTTGGTTGCGCCCATTTTCACCGCAATCCCTGCCAATTGAATCATTTCCCCCGCATGATCTGCGACGATATGGCAGCCCAGCACCTTGCGCGTTTCCTTGCTGACGATCAGCTTCATCAGCACCCGTTCGGACTTTCCGACAAAGGCCTGCTGCATTGGCCGAAAGGATGTGCAGTAAATCTCAACCGGTTCCTGATCACGGGCCTGTTCTTCGGTCAGACCGATTGTGCCCAGTTCAGGTTGGGTGAAAACGGCAGAGGGGATCAGCTCATGATCAGGCTTCGTCGGGTTGCCTTTGAAGACAGTTTCGACAAACGCCATCGCTTCGCGGATTGCGACGGGCGTTAGCTGCACCCGGTCAGTCACATCGCCAATCGCATAGACCGAAGGGGTAGAGGTTTGTGAATAGGCGTCGACCTCAATCTCGCCGCGGCGCCCAAGTGTGACGCCAGCATCATCTAACCCAAGCCCGTCAGTGTTGGGTGTCCGCCCGGTGGCGAATAGCACGTGATCAAAGACCTTTTCCGTGCCATTGGTGGATTTGACCCGGATCGGCCCTTTGGCCGCGCTTGCGGTGTCGCTTTGTGGATTGTCTGCAATGTCATTGCTATGTGCGACAGGTGCGCCCATCGCCGCATCGGACTGCACGGCCGCTGTCACCTCGTCCCCGTCAGCCGGGCAGAGTTCGACGATATTCGTGCCCACATGCAGATCAATTCCGCGCTGGATCATCGAATCCGAGATCAGGCCGCGTGCCTCATCATCGAAACCGCGCAGGATTTGCGCGCCGCGATAATATTGCGTCACCTCGACGCCGAGCCCATGCAGGATGCAGGCAAATTCGCAAGCGATGTAACCGCCGCCGATGATCAGGACCGATTTCGGCATTTTCTCCATCAGGAAGATGTCATTCGACACGATGCCCAAATCAGCATTGGGGATATCAGGTCGTACCGGATGCCCGCCGGTGGCCACGAGAATGTGTTTCGCCGTGACCGTCTTGTCACCGACTTTCACCGTGTGCGGATCGGTCAGCGTGGCGCGCGCATCGAAGATTTCCACATCCGACCCGTCCAGCAGTTTGCGATAGACGGCTTCCAGCCGGTCAAGTTCCGTATGTAGTTTGCCCCGGAACGCGCCCCAGTCGAAGCCGTTATGCGACACGTCCCAGCCATAACCCTGCGCGTCTTCAAAGATATCGCGATAGCTGCTGGCAAAAACCATCAGTTTCTTGGGCACACAGCCTCGGATCACACAGGTGCCGCCCATACGGTATTCTTCGGCCAATGCGACCTTGGCCCCTGTGGCCGCAGCAACCCGTGCCGCCCGCACACCGCCAGAGCCGCCACCGATAACAAAAAGATCGTAGTCAAAACTCATCTAAAGGGCTCCGTCCTGTTCTGTTCTATCAGCGTTCGCAATCGGGTCAGACGCCCAGATCTGCAAACAGCCTGTCTGTATCCGGCATTTCCAGCTGCAATTCCTGCACCCCGCCATCCGTACCGTCGGTGACAGTGACCCGGCCATTATCGTGCCCGACAACGATCACCTTGCAAATATCAATGAAAAGCCCATTTTCAACAACGCCCGGTATCTGGTTAAGCGCCTGCGACAGTTTGCGCGCATCGCCGATGCGTTTCAGGTGCAGATCGAAGATGTGATTGCCCTCGTCGCTGACATAGGGCGCGTCGCCCGCCATGCGCAGGGTGATATCACGCGCAGCCACATCAAGATCGACCAGTGCGGCGGCGATCAAGGCTTCTGTCGTGCGCATCCCAAAGGGGATCACCTCTACCGGAAGCGGGAAAGCCCCCAATGTATCGACCGTCTTAGACTCATCTGCGATCACGACCATTCGGTCACTGGCGGCGGCCACGATCTTTTCGCGCAGATGAGCCCCACCGCCGCCTTTGATCAGGCAAAGGTCGGGATCATATTCGTCCGTGCCGTCGATAGTAATATCGAGCCGCTGTGCCGCGTCGAGCGTGATAACCTTTATCCCGACTTGTCGCGCCAGTGCGCCTGTGCGTTCGGATGTGGGCACGCCTTGGATTTGCAGCCCCTCATCGCGCACCATTTCGCCAAGGCATTTGACCAGCCATTCCGCCGTTGACCCGGTGCCGAGTCCGACCTTCATGCCGGATTTCACATAGGTGGCGGCCTGCCGTGCGGCGAAATATTTTGCCTTATCGGCGGCGGACATATGTGCGGTCATCGCGCTCCCCCCTTTGGATTTGCGTTCTTATAGGGGGCATGGCCCAGAGGTGCGAGTGCTAATCCGCCCTGACAGTTTTGCGTTTTCCGAAGCTGTCGCGCCGCTTTCTGATCGTGATGCGCGGCGGGGCGCGTTATAACCGGGCGTATGAATACCACTTTGCGCCTGCACTATGCCCCTGATAATGCCTCTCTCTGCGTTCGACTGGCGCTAGAGGAACTGGGATTGCCCTATGAAACCGCGCTGGTGGATCGGCTTGCCAAGGCCCAGCGATCCGCCCCCTATCTGGCGTTGAACCCCAACGGGCTGATCCCGGTGCTGGAAACCCCGCAAGGCCCGATCTTTGAGACAGGCGCGATCCTGATGTGGCTGGCCGATACCCATGGGGCGCTGATGCCCGGCACCGAGGACCCCAACCGCGCCCATGCAGTGCAATGGATGTTCTGGCTGTCCAACACGCTGCACACGACCCAGCGGATGCTATTCTACCCTGATCAGTTCACCGATGGCGATGTTTCCGAGCTGTCCGCGCCGACGCGGGCGCGGCTGATCCAAAAGCTGGATGTGTTAAGCGCGGCGACGACAGCCGATTGGCTGGATAGCCCCGTTGCCAGTGCCCATGGTTGCTATCTCGGGCCGCTTTTACGGTGGTGCACGCTGTATGGCGGCGGGCATGAATGGTTTGATCTGGCCCGCTGGCCACGCCTGATGGATTTCGCAGGGCGCGCAGAGCAGCGGCCTGCTGCCCAGCGTGCCGCGCTGGCTGAGGGGTTGGGCTTGACGCCGTTTTCCGCCCCCTCCCCCTGCAATCCGCCGGAAGGAAGCGCGCTTTAAATGTTTTTATCTGTCTTTGATATGTTCAAGGTTGGCGTCGGCCCGTCGTCTTCGCATACTATCGGGCCGATGGTCGCCGCAGCCCGGTTTCTGGACCACCTGCGCGCCCAACCGTTTCAAGTGGCCGGGCTACGTGCGTCGTTGCATGGCAGTCTTGCTTTTACCGGCGTGGGCCACGCGACGGATCGCGCGGTGATCCTTGGCCTTGCCGGGTTTCGCGCCGATGATTACGACGCTGAAAAGGCCGAAGCGGAGCTGGCTCGGATCGCCGAAGAACACAATGTCAGACCCGCAGGACTGAACACGCTACGTTTTCACCCCAAGGACGACCTGGTCTTTGATTACGGCCCCGCCCTGCCCGGCCATGCCAACGGAATGATCATGCGCGGTGTCGATGCACAGGGCGATGTGATCACCGAAGTCACCTATTATTCCGTTGGCGGTGGCTTTGTTTTGACGGCAGCAGAGCTGGAATCAGGCAAGCATACAGATGACGGGGCGCCGGTCCCCTACCCGTTCAAATCGGCGGATGAAATGCTGACGATGGCCGCGAAATCGGGCAAAAGCATCGCCGCCATGAAACGCGCGAATGAGCTTTCGCGGATACCGGGTGCTGATCTGGACAGTGGCCTTGCCCGGATCTGGGATGTGATGAATGCCTGTATTGATCGGGGCCTGACGACGGACGGCACGTTGCCCGGTGGGCTGAATGTGCGCCGCCGCGCCAAGGGGATTTATGATGCGTTGCTGGCAGAGCGCGGCATGAATCTGACCGCGCCGCATACGATCAACGATTATATGTCCACCTATGCGATGGCTGTGAATGAAGAAAACGCAGCGGGCGGTCAGGTTGTCACCGCCCCCACCAACGGCGCAGCCGGTGTGGTGCCCGCGACGATCCGCTACTGGCTGGATCATGTGCCGGGTGCAGCCGCCTCTCGCGTGCCGGAATTCCTGCTGACGGCCTCGGCCATTGGTGGGTTGATCAAGTTCAACGCCTCGATCTCAGGTGCGGAATGCGGCTGTCAGGCAGAGGTTGGTAGTGCTGCGGCCATGGCTGCGGCAGGGCTGGCTGCCGTTTTGGGCGGCACGCCAGAGCAGATTGAAAACGCATCGGAAATTGCGCTGGAACATCACCTTGGCATGACCTGCGATCCGGTCAAGGGGCTGGTGCAAGTGCCCTGCATCGAACGCAACGGGCTGGGTGCGATCAAGGCGGTTTCTGCGGCATCACTAGCACTGCGCGGGGATGGCAAGCATCTCGTCTCGCTCGACGTAGCCGTAGAGACGATGCGCCAGACCGGTGCGGATATGAGCGAGAAGTATAAGGAAACGGCGCTTGGTGGCCTCGCGGTGAATGTACCGAACTGTTAGAGAGTTTTGCGCGAAAGAGCGGAACTGATCTTTCCGTTCCCGCATGGCCGCCCTAAGCTCCACAATATGTCAACAGATCGTCCCTTTCTCGGCGTCATGCTTATGCTTGGCTTTTGTGTTCTGGCCCCACTGGGGGACAGTGTAGCCAAAATGCTGGGCGGGGCCGTGGCGCTGGGTGTCCTAATCCTTGTCCGCTTTGCCATTCAGGCCGCGATGCTGATTCCGCTGGTTTTGTGGAAGGGGGCCGGGCTGCGGTTGCCACCGGGGCTGCTGGGTTGGACGCTGCTGCGCACGCTACTGCATATTGTTGGCATCGGGCTGATGTTCAGTGCGTTGCGCTTCCTGCCGCTGGCCGATGCGATTGCCATCGCGTTCGTCATGCCCTTTATCATGCTGCTCTTGGGTCATTTCCTGATGGGAGAGCAGGTCGGCATTCAGCGCATGGCCGCCTGCGCGGTGGGGTTCATCGGCACGTTGCTGGTGATACAGCCCAATTTCGTCGAAGTCGGCGCACCTGCCCTGCTCCCTCTGGGTGTTGCCGTCGTCTTTGCGCTTTTCATGATGGTGACCCGGAAGGTGGCGCGCGGGCTGGACCCGATCCGGCTGCAAGCGATCAGTGGGATCCAGGCGACGCTGATCCTGTTGCCAGTGGTCTTGTTGCTGCCGCTTCCCGGAACGGAGATTGAGGTCGGGATGAGCCTACGCACATGGGGGCTCATGGCGCTGATGGGCGTCAATGGCACGCTTGCGCATTTGTTCATGACGTGGAGCCTGCGTTTTGCCCCGGCCTCTACCCTTGCGCCGATGCAATATCTGGAAATCCCCATCGGCACGCTGATCGGCTGGATAATTTTCCGTGACCTACCCAACGGACTTGCGGCACTGGGGATTTGTATCACCATTGCCGCCGGGCTTTACGTCATTCTACGCGAGCGGCGGCTTGCAAGGCGGACGGCAGATGTTCCCGCGGCAGCGTAACAAGAAGCGGGCGATCCGTCCGAATGACCGCCAGTTCTGCAGCCATTTCATTGGATGAGCTGATCATCCCGGTGGGATGCATTTGGGCATCATGCAGCGGCCAGCGCAGACCCGTCGCCGTGACCCGGACATCTGACAGTGGCATGAGCGATAGACGGGATTTTGCGGGCAGCGCAATCCGCGTTTCACCCACTTGGGCAAGGAAGCTTGCGTCGTATTCATCGACCAAAACGATGCTACGCTCTGGATGGCGGGCCATGACATTCAGCACGGCCAGTGTGTGGTCCAGCCGCCCACCGGTAAAGCCCAGCGCGATGATCATAGGCGCCGCAACGCGGGTCAAAGCCTTTTCAAAATCGGTTGTTTCCTGCTCGGAAACATGGCAAAGTAGATGCGCAAATGTGGCACGACTATGGCAGGAAAGACTATCAAGATCGCCAATCACCATGCGCGGTGTAATACCCGCCGCTAAAAGGTGATCAGCCCCACCATCAACACCAATAAAACAGTCAACAAATTCGGAAACCGCTGAAATATCAGCATTTTCGATCATTGAACCGCCAACAAGACAGACTACCCTATCGCCCGAAACCATTAATTCATGAGCCACAGATTTCACCTCGATTCACAGACATTCCGCAAAACGGTCACAAAATGATCCCGAATGTTGCGTCATCTGGTTCTTGGTTTAACACCAATGTCTGTTCACTCAATGGCTGCCGTCAACTGTAGAAGAAAGTGTGTAATTTATGGTCGATACGAAGAAGATTTTGGATGTGTCCTATGGCACCTTCTCATGCCGGCTAGAAGGTTTCGACGATTCTGTCGAAACGATGAAACACATCGTATCCTATTTTCATGAGCTGGCAGGCCATGATCGGTTCATGGATATGGCCCCGCAAGCGCCCGACATGGAAACGCTCGAAGACCTCGCAGCAGAGCAGGCCGGCGCACCGGTCCAGGCAGAAGGCGAAGGCAACCGTGTCAGCCTGCGCGTCCGCCGTGAAGAGCCCGCTGAAGAGCGTCCGAGCCTGCGCCTGCGCGACTCTATCTCGCGCGTGATTGCCACCGATGACACATCTGATCTGAATGCGGATGATGCATCGGACTTGAACAATGATGAGTTGGAAGACGATCACTCTGATCTGGACGATCTTGATGATGACTTCTCTGATCTTGATGCGCTGGAAGACGACGACGATCTGACAGTTGCCGAAGAGACTGACAGCTTTGCCGAGGATGAAGATGATGACGCGGAAGATGCGGCGCTCCTCTCCGATGATGATAACGACGACCTCGAAGAAGATGGATATGACGACGCGCTGAGCGACGAAGACGATCTGGACGACATTGCAGAGGCCGACGAAGATGACACGCCCTTCCTGGATGCAGAAGATGATGCGGACGATGGTGACGATGGTGACGATGGTGACGATGGTGACGATGACAGCGTGGCGGCTAAGCTGCAACGCATTCGCGCGGTTGTCAGCCGCGGCCACATGACGGGCCCGTCTGTAGAGACGCCAAAGCCGGTTGTTGAAAGCTCTCTTGCGCAGCGCTTGGCCGATTTGGCGCAACGCAATGCAGCCGCTGAGGACAACAGCGACGACATGCTGGCCGAGGAAGACGCCTATCTCGACGATGAAGAAGACGAGATCGCCGCACCAGAAGAGGCGCTTGAAGACGACACCTTTGACGAAGAATTGGCCGAGGAAGACGACTTCGCGAAGGAAGACGACGCCGAGGATGCTTTCGAGGAAGAACGCGCCGAAGAGGATGAAACACCTCCGGTGCTGGCGGAAGAGACCGCGGCAGACGGCGACGACGGCTTCGAAGACGATGATGACGCGTTCGAGGATGAAGAGACGGAAGACCCGCTGGCCGCGACCGACGAGGTGCTACTCGAAAACCCGGCTGAGGTAGACGAATTGATCATGCGCCGCAAGAATCGGTCCAAACGCGCTGATCTGCCCGAAAACGATGATGCGGCGATGAGCCGCATCCTGAGCCAAGCGGATGAAAAGCTGAACGAACCCGAAGGCCGCCGTCATCGCGATGCGTTTGCCCAGCTCAAAGCGGCCGTTGCCGCGACCGAGGCCGCACGGCAGCTGGGAGACAGCGGCGACGACAAAGCCGAACCGGGCGCAGAATTCCGCAATGATCTAGGCACCTATGACGCGACCGAGGAAAAGCGCCCAAGCCGCCCATTGTCACGGCCACTGAAACTGGTCGCCTCGCAGCGGGTTGCAGATGATGACAGCGTGGATGAACCCGGCAGCCGTCTGCGCAAGATCGCGGCGCGCAAGGAAAGCAGCGACGCCAATCAGAGCGGGTTTGCCGAATTCGCCCGCCATCATGGTGCCGCCGATTTGGAAGACATGCTTGAAGCGGCGGCAGCCTATATCGCCTTTGTCGATGGCGAGGCCGATTTCTCACGGCCGCAGGTGATGAAGAAAGCACAGAAGGCCGCATCGCAAGAGATCACGCGCGAGGATGGGTTGCGCGCTTTCGGGCGTCTGCTGCGCCAGAACCGGATCGTCAAACTGAACAGTGGTCGTTTTCAGGTATCCGAAAGCACCCGGTTCCGTCCCGACGATCAGGCTGCGAACGGCTGAATATTAGAGCAATCTAAGGATTAAAGGCGAGGGTCGCACCCTCGCCTTTTTCATGTCTGCAATGGGCCGGATTATTGATCAGCATCAGGATCGGGTTGACCGATCCCTTTGAACACCCATTTCAGCGGCAATGCCCAGCCAATGCCCAGCGCGATATAGATCAGCAGCTCGACCAGAAACGGCAGTCGAATATCCCCGTTAAGCATCCCGCTCATGATGCTCACTGCCACGATGATATAGACCGGCAGCCCGATCACGAGCACGAAAAGCGCCAGACGTTTGCGGGCTTTATAGGTCATCAATCGGCAAACGGGTCAGTGACAAGGATCGTATCCTCACGCTCTGGCGAGGTCGAAACCAGTGCGACCGGGCATTGGATCAGCTCCTCGATCCGGCGCACGTATTTGATCGCCTGCGCAGGAAGATCGGCCCAGCTGCGCGCGCCTTCGGTGGATTCGGCCCAGCCTTCGATTTCTTCATAGATCGGCGTGCATTTCGCCTGTTGGTCGGCGGCGGTGGGTAGATAGTCGAGGGTCTGGCCATCCAATTCGTAACCCACGCAGATTTTCAGTGTCTCGAACCCGTCCAGCACATCCAGCTTGGTCAGCGAAATCCCGGATACGCCGCTTGTGGCGCAGGTCTGGCGCACCAGACAAGCGTCAAACCAACCGCAGCGCCGCTTGCGCCCTGTGGTGGTGCCAAACTCGTGCCCGCGCTCGCCCAGTCGCTGCCCGTCGGCATCGTCCAGCTCTGTCGGGAATGGCCCTTCACCAACGCGCGTGGTGTAGGCCTTGACGATCCCAAGCACGAAATCAATCGCGCCGGGGCCCATGCCCACGCCAGTGGCGGCCTGCCCCGCAATGACGTTCGAAGATGTCACATAAGGATAGGTGCCGAAATCAATATCCAAAAGTGCGCCCTGCGCCCCTTCGAACAGGATACGCTTGCCCGCCTTGCGCTTTTCGGCCAGCACTTTCCAAACGGGTGCTGCGTATTGCAGGATTTCTGGCGCGATCTCGCGCAATTGCGCTAGAACCGCATCGCGATCAATCGGGTCCAGCCCTAGCCCGCGCCGCAGCGCATCATGGTGGATAAGCGCCCGGTCAACGCGCAGTTCCAGCGTGGCATCATCGGCCAGATCGGCAACGCGGATCACGCGGCGGCCCACCTTGTCTTCATAAGCCGGACCAATGCCCCGCCCGGTGGTGCCGATCTTGGCAACAGAGTTCTGGCTTTCGCGGGCACGGTCAAGCTCGCCGTGGAAGGGCAGGATCAGCGGTGTGTTTTCCGCAATCATCAACGTGTCTGGTGTGATTGATACCCCCTGCGCGCGGATCGTGGCGATTTCCTTGACCAGATGCCACGGGTCCAGCACGACCCCGTTGCCAATGACTGACAGCTTGCCGCCGCGGACAACGCCAGACGGCAGCGCATGCAGTTTATAGACCTCTCCGTCGATCACCAATGTGTGGCCGGCATTATGGCCGCCCTGAAAGCGCGCCACCACATCGGCCCGCTCCGACAGCCAGTCTACGATCTTGCCTTTGCCTTCATCACCCCATTGGGCGCCGACGACCACCACATTTGCCATGAACTCAGCCCTTTCCGATTTCCGTTGCCCCTATATCGGTGCAACACAGGCGGGGGAACTGGAAAATTGGGTCTGCGAAGACTGGACAGGCGCGAAACGCGTTGCCATGGTCTGTGCGGATCAAAAAAGAGGCAGATCATGGGTTTTGTTATTCGCTGGGCTTTCGCGTTCATTCTGCTCGTGGCGACTTATAATCCCACCCAGTGGAACTTTGTCCGCTGGAGCATGGAAAACTACGAAACCAACCTGTCCGTGACCGTGCTGTTCGGGCTGATCCTGCTGGTGGGCTATATCATCTATATGCGCGCGACGCTGCGGTCGATTGGCATTTTCGGGATGATTCTGATCTTGGCGGTGGTGGGTACGTTGATCTGGGTCCTGTATGATCAGGGTATGATCAACCTTGACGACCCGACTGTGAATACATGGATCGCGCTTGTCGCGCTCTCGCTCGTTTTGGCCGTCGGGCTAAGCTGGTCCATTGTCCGCCGCAAGCTGACAGGTCAGGCGGATATGGACGATGTGGACGAGTAGCCGCGTTTCAGGGGTTGCGGGACAAGGCCGCAGCTTTTAGATACCGCCTGTCCGCGAACGCCCCGAAAGGCCCCTTATGGAAAACGTCATCCTGATTGTTCACCTGATCCTGGCGCTGAGCCTGATTGGTACCGTGCTGTTGCAACGGTCCGAAGGTGGCGGGCTTGGCATGGGCGGCGGTGGCGGCGGTGGTGCAACAGGCGGACGGCCTGCCCCCACGGCGATGAGCAAATTCACCTGGATGCTGGCGATTGCATTCATCTGCACGTCGATCGCGTTGACCTTGATTGCGGCGAATAATACGGCGGGTTCCTCGGTCGTTGACCGCTTGGGCGAGGTTCCGACCGATGACGGCGGCGCGGCCCTGCCTGATCTGGGTGACAGCCTGCTGCCACCATCCGCCGATGATGATGCACCGCTGGTGCCATCTGGCGACTAATCACTAGAAGTTGCCCAAAAACGACTTTGGGCAACATGATCTTGGGTCAGCGGTTGCCTAAACGGTCCGAATCCGGTAACGCTTAAATCCCGTGATGATGCGAATTTTCATTCGCGTCCCAATCATTTTTTGCAGTGCTTCACGGGAGTCCCCAAGCCAATGGCGCGTTTCATCTTTATCACCGGCGGTGTGGTCTCTTCACTTGGCAAAGGTCTGGCATCAGCGGCGCTGGGGTCCCTGCTTCAGGCCCGCGGATTTTCTGTGCGTCTGCGCAAGCTTGACCCCTACCTGAACGTCGATCCAGGCACGATGTCTCCGTTTGAACATGGCGAGGTTTTTGTCACCGATGACGGGGCCGAGACGGATCTGGACCTTGGCCATTACGAGCGTTTCACCGGTGTGCCCGCCCGCAGAACCGATTCCGTCTCATCCGGCCGCATCTATTCCAACGTGTTGGAAAAGGAACGCCGGGGCGATTATCTGGGCAAAACGATCCAAGTGGTTCCGCATGTCACCAACGAGATCAAGGATTTCCTGAAAATCGGCGAGGATGAGGTCGATTTCATGCTCTGCGAAATCGGCGGGACCGTGGGCGATATTGAGGGCCTGCCATTCTTTGAAGCGATCCGCCAATTCGCCCATGACAAGCCGCGCGGTCAGTGTATCTTTATGCATCTCACCCTGCTGCCCTATCTGGCCGCCAGTGGTGAGCTGAAAACAAAGCCCACCCAGCACTCTGTCAAGGAACTGCAATCCATCGGCATCGCGCCCGATATTCTTGTCTGCCGCTCTGAACAGCCAATCCCCGAAAAAGAACGCGAAAAGATCGCCCTGTTCTGTAATGTCCGCAAACAATGCGTAGTTGCGGCCTATGATCTGAAATCCATCTATGAAGCGCCGCTCGCCTATCATGAACAGGGCTTGGATCAGGCCGTGCTGGATGCATTCGACATCTCCCCTGCCCCCGCCCCCAAGCTGGATGTCTGGAACGATGTTTATGACCGCATCCACAATCCAGAAGGCGAAGTGAAAGTCGCCATTGTCGGCAAATATACACAGTTGGAAGACGCCTATAAATCCATCGCCGAAGCGCTGACCCATGGCGGCATGGCCAACCGCGTCAAAGTGCGCGTGGAATGGGTCGATTCGGAACTGTTCGATCACGGCGATGCGACCCCGCATCTGGAAGGCTTCCATGCGATCCTTGTCCCCGGCGGCTTTGGCGAGCGTGGGACAGAGGGCAAAATCAAAGCGGCGCAATTCGCGCGCGAAAAGAAGATTCCCTATCTGGGGATCTGTCTTGGGATGCAGATGGCAGTGATCGAGGCCGCCCGTAATGTGGCCGGCATGGCCAAGGCCGGGTCAGAAGAATTCGACCACGAAGCAGGCAAGCGCCGGTTCGAACCTGTCGTCTATCACCTGAAGGAATGGGTGCAGGGCAACCACACAGTCGCTCGCACCGCCGATGACGACAAGGGCGGCACCATGCGACTGGGGGCCTATACCGCGTCGCTGACCGAAGGATCGAAAGTGGCCGAGGTCTATGATGCGACAACCATCGAAGAGCGGCACCGCCACCGCTATGAGGTCGATACGAAATACCGCGAGACTCTGGAAAAAGCGGGCCTGTGCTTTTCAGGTATGTCGCCCGACGGCAAACTGCCCGAAATCGTGGAATGGAAAGATCATCCATGGTTTATCGGCGTCCAGTTCCACCCCGAGCTAAAGTCAAAACCCTTCGCCCCCCACCCGCTATTCGCGGATTTCGTGCGGGCAGCGGTAGAGACATCGCGGCTCGTTTAAGAGATATTGAAGGTTTGGTTTGCGGGCAAAGCGCAAATTCGCTGCGATTACGCCAACGACCGGTTCGGTGCCTCTAGCAAATTGGCGAACTGACATCTACTATTGAGCCACTTGGATCCCGGAACATCAGGCGCCTTTGACCATAAGGCAAATCTGTCGGTTCTTGGAGAATTTCGGTTTGCATCGAAATCGCCCGAGCATTCACTTCTTCAAGATCGCTGACTACAAACGTAAATATGCAACCAGCTGGATCGGATGATAGACCACGAGGGATAGTGTCATGATATTTATTTAAGATACCCAGCTCAAACTCGGGCATTTCGTCGTGCGACAGGACGATAAACCAACCAAAATCTCCTGCACGTTTCATTCCAAGAAGCTCTTGATAAAATCCTGCCGTCTCTTCGACGTCATTGCTTAAAATATTTGTAAAAGCCCGTTTCATTTTGCCTCTAAGTTTAGGTTCGAAGTCGCATACACCTATGTATGTTGCATACGACATACATAGGTGTATGTCTAGTGTATGGAAACGGCCTCACTGACATCTGATGACTGGCTCGAGCTCGCTTTGGCGGAGTTGAAAGATTACGGCTACGTTGCCTTGAAAGCGCAACCTTTAGCCAAGAAGCTCAATGTAACCCGGGGCAGCTTTTACCATCACTTCGAAAGCCTCGAGAACTTTCATGCTGCCGTCATTTCCCATTGGTCCGACCGATCAAGCGGCCAAATCATTCAAACGGCGCAAACCGCCAATGACTGCCACAAAGCACTAGATGAATTGTTACAAAAGGTACTTAATTCTGGTGAAGAATTGGAGCGTGCTGTCAGGTCGTGGTCAACCGTACAGGCATCTGTCGCCGAGGCTGTCCACCGGGTTGATCAAGAACGTATCAAGGTCGCCGAAACGCTTCTGATTGATGGTGGCGTGTCCAAATCAGCTGCAGCAGTGCGAGCTAAACTGCTGTATTGGGCAGCGATTGGACGGCTTATGCTCCCGTTTCCCGCGAACAACCGATTGTCGCAAGACGAGATATCTGATTTTGCCACGCTGATGTTTCAAGATCAATGAAGAGGACATTCGTAGACTGTGCAGCACCAGCCAATTCGGTCTAAATCCTGACGTTGTACCCAGCCCTTAAAATCAAATGGTCACTTTCCGCGTAACGACAAAACTCGCGCTCACCTGATCCTCTGACTGGGTAATGGGGCTCTCGGCTGTGTCGCCAAGCAGTTGGTCATAGCGCAGCGTGCCGGTCACGCCCCAGTCATCGTTGAACTGATAGCTGGCCTCTGCCTTGATCCCGGCGCTGAGCCAGCCAGACTGCGCATCGAAGCTGTCAAAATCGCTGGCGATGCTTTCCGCGGGTGTTACGGTGCGCAAAGCATAAATTGGTTAATTTTTTATTGACGATTCTTTTTTGGGTTGATCTACCCCGGCATTGATAATTCTCTGCCACTTACATCTGATTGGTCTCTCTATGCGCTTCATTTCCACATTATCTTTATGTTTTGTTACGTCTTTCTGGGCAATTTCTGCCTCTGCGGATGTGGCCGAGGGCGTTGAACTTTTGAACGCTGGGGATGTGTCCGCTGCGGCGACGCAATTTGCTGCGGCCTATGAGGCAGGTGATAGCGAGGGCGCGTTCTATCTGGGTCGTTTGTTTGAGCTTGGTCTGGGCGCAGAGCAAGACGAGATGCGCGCCGCGAACCTGTATTCTGCTGCGGCAGATGGTGGATCGCGCAAGGCGCAGGTTCGTCTGGGCCTGATGTACCATGAAGGCCGGGTGCTTCTGCGCGATTACATTGAGGGAACGCGGTTGCTATGTGCAGCCGCGGATGCGGGCGATGCGGATGGTCAGTTGAACTGCGGTCTCGCCTATCGTGCCGGGCGTGGTGTGGATGCAGATGATGCGCTGGCGTTGTCTTATTGGCAGCGGGCGGCGGACCAAGGGAACATTTTGGCGATGAATGTGCTGGGTCAGACATCCCTTGAGGCTGGGAATGTTGAACAGGCTGCAGTCCACTTGAAGAAATCGGCGGACCTGGGCAACGCGGGCGGTATGTATGAATATGCCAAGCTGCTGATGATCACTGATGAGCCTGATCCGGTAACCGCTTATTCTTATGCCAATTTGGCGGTTGTGCGGGGTTTGGCTGATGCAGGTGTGCTCCGGGACGAGATCGAGGCGCAGTTGAGTGCGGATCAGGTAACAGAGGGTCAGGCATTGGCGCGCGAATGGACAGAGGCGCGCATTCTGGAAGAAAGCAGCGATGGCAAGAACTGATTGCCATGATGCAGCATCCGTTCAAACGCGTTTTATCCGCGAGTATTTTGGCGCTTTGGGCCGGGCATGCGCATGCGCAGGTAAATTGTATTCCGATAGACACGATTGATGTGTCTGGTGTGACTCTGTTGTCGGCCTCGGCTATTGACGCGGCCCTTGCTGACTATCGTGGCCAATGTCTGGACATTGAAGGGATCAATGCCGCCCTTGAGGCGATTACATTTCTTTATGTTGATAAGGGATATATCACTGCGCGTGCGTATTTGCCGGAGCAGAACATTGCGGACCGGTCGCTGGATGTGACGGTGGTTGAGGGTGAATTGTCAGCGGTGCGCTTTAACGGCGAGACCCGCCCGGTTTGGGAGGCGATTGTGTTTCCCAGATTGGCAGGAAAATCAGCGAACCTGCGCGAGATCGAACAGGGTTTAGAGATCATCCGCAGCATGCCTGCTTATAATGCCACGATGGAAATCAGTGCGGGCGAAGAGGAAGGTCAATCCGTATTGGAGGTAACCGCCATCGCGGAGCGCCCATGGACAGTGCGTATCGGTGCCAACAACCAAGGGACGGCTGGCAGTGGTGAATTCCTCAGCACGGTTGATCTCACCTATGATCACCTGCTGGGCCTGAACGAAAGCTGGTCGCTGAGTTACACCCGTGGTGTTGAAACCTACCCGTTCTCCTCTGACACCGGTGGTGCTGCGACAGAGAACATTGGCGGATCGGTGCGCTTTCCCTATGGCCGCTGGGCACTGACGGGTAACTACAGGTATTCCAGCTATGAGACGGATACTCTGGGGCCGATCACGGCAATTGGCACAGATGGCTGGACCCATACCGCTGAAATCGGTCTTTCGCGCGTGATGCATCGCAATCAGGACAGTAAGACAACATTATCGGCAATCGTCGCATACCGGGAAAATGTGAACCGCATTGCAGAGATCAAGATCAATGCATCCAGCCGCATATTGTCGAGTGCGCGGATTGACCTGGAACAAGAGCGTAGCCTGTGGGGTGGCAATCTGACCGCCCGTGTCGGCTATGAGCAAGGTTTGACCGCGTTTGACGCGGAAGAGGCCGCTGACCCCCTACTAGGCCCTGATCCACAGTTTGAACTGGGCGATTTTGAGCTGAGTTTCTACCGGCCTTGGCAGATTGCTGGAATGACGCTGAGCTACACAGGCGTACTACGCGGGCAATACACGGAGGACACGCTGTATGGGGCTTATCAACTGACTGTTGGTGGTCTGTCATCGGTGCGTGGTGCCAAGACGCTGGATTATGATGCAACGGATTCTGGTCTGTTTGCCGGTGGTACCGGTGCTGTCTGGCGCAATGACGTTGCGTGGACGCCAAAGTTCGGGGCGACAAAACTGTTTGGTAACTTGCAAGCCTATGCGGCACTGGATGCAGGTGCGGTGAAGGTGGATGACAGCAGCCGTGCACGTCCATTGGTTGGCTCTGCCCTAGGGGTCCGCACAATGGGCGGTACGGTCTCGGCTGATGTGGGTTATCAAGAAGTTCTGCGCATGCCCAATGACGCAGCCCCACCTGATGGCATTTTTATCGCTTCTCTTTCCGTGCGATTTTAACAAGGGTTCTTTTCATGACACGCAAGATGAAGACATATCTGAACAATGCGGTCTCCGTGCTTTGTATCGCTCTGATCAGTTCCCAACCGGTTCTGGCACAATCAATTGTCGCCGATGGTGATGGCCCTGTGGTGATCGACAGCGCCAATGGCACGCCGATGGTGATGATCAACACGCCCGGTGCCAATGGTGTGTCGCATAACACCTACACAGAGTTTGGCGTGGGTGTGGGCGGCGCGATCCTCAACAACGTTGATACCAATACAGCCGAGACCGGCCTTGCCGGAATCGTGCAGGGCAATGGCAATCTGGCGGGTGGCGCTGCTGGGATCATTCTGAATGAGGTGACTTCAACCAATCCGTCTGTCCTGAATGGCTATTTGGAAGTTGCAGGCCAACAGGCCGATGTCATCGTGGCCAACCCTAACGGGATTACCTGCGATGGCTGTGGGTTTATCAACACCAACCGGCTGACTGTGACAACAGGCACGCCCAGCTTTGAAGGAGAACGGTTTACCGGGTTTTCTGTAGATGGCGGTGCGGTTGCGATTGGTGCGGGCGGGCTGGACGCTTCGGATACCACGACCTTTGATCTGATTTCGCGCCAGATTACCGTAGCAGGAGCTGTTACAGGCCAACGGGTTCGTGTGATCGCGGGCCGAAATGACATCCTGTATGCAACAGGTGAAGTGACCGAAAAAGCCGATGACGGCGCGACCAAGCCGACACTGGCCATCGACTCCACCGCTTTGGGGGGCATGTTTGCCAACGCCATTACCATTACTTCAACGGAAGATGGCGTTGGGGTGCGCGCACCGCAAAACATGGCCGCAAACGCGGGTGGCATGACGATCACCGCTGATGGGCGACTGGTGATGAACAACACCAGTGCCAGCCAAAACGTGACAGTGCGCAGCACAGACAGCGTGGTGGTCAAGGGCAATGTGGTAGGCCAAGACATCAATGTGACCAGCGCCGAGGATTTGGTGCTGGAAGCCAACGCCAAGCTGATTGCAGAGAGCTCCGGGATACTGACCGTCGGCAATGACCTGGACGTTAGGGACGGTGCTGAACTCACCGCGACCCGTTTTGATCTGGATATTGAGCGGGCGTTTAAAATCGGACGTGACGCGGATGTGGTCTCTGTTGAGACGCTTTCCGTGGACACCGATAACCTGATGAACATGGGCACACTGGCATCGACCGCCGGGGGGCTATTAGTCACGACCAGCCTTGATCTGACAAACGAAGGGCTGATGTTCGGCGACACCGGCCTGACCCTGCGCAGTGATGCGGCGATCAGCAACAACGGCGGTACAATCATCTCGAACAACGGTGTGTCGATCCGTGGCGACAGTAGTGCCATGGCCGCCGCATTTACGAACCAGTTCGGCGGTATCGTCGAGACGATCAGCGGCAATATAAACATCGCCGCCGTCAGTTTCGGTAACCTTCGCGATGCGCCATTGCTTGCCGATGGGGTGGCCACCGATGGTGACCCGGAAGATGCAGATTGCAAGCGTGCGACCTGCTATGAGGAAATCCGCGAAACCGGGCAGATCATCTATGCGCATGATCCATCACGGATCATCTCGGCTGGGAACATCACGATCAGTGCAGATGACGCGACCAATGCCTTCAGCAGCATTTCGGCCTTTGGTAACATCACCATTGTTGCGGATACGCTGACCAACATCGGCCAGAACTACTATCGCAACAACGGCGGTGTGGCCGAATTCATCGGCGCCGACTTTGGCGTGATCGAGGCCGGTGGCAACCTCGATCTGACCGAGATCACCGGCTACATCCAGAACGGGGCGCAGACCGCGATCACCAATAACCGTGCAGGACCGTCAAATACCGATCTTGGCACCATCAATATCGACTCTATCGGCAATCCTGATCTCGTTGTTGTCAACCGTGACCCTGACGCGGAATTTCTGGTTGAGACACGGGCGGAGTTTGTCGATCTCGATCAGTTCGTGTCGTCGGATTACTTTCTGCAGGCCATTGAATACGACCCTGAACTGCGCAGGTTCGGCGATGCCTATGCCGAAGCGTTGCTGATCCGCAAGCAGCTGCAGGAACTGCTGGGGCAGCTGATCCTGACCACCGGATTGGACGAACGCGCCCAGATTGAGGCGATGTACAACAACGCCATTGATGCGCTGGAAAACCTCGATCTGACACCTGGTGTCGCCCTGACGCCTGACCAGATCGGTGCGCTGACTAGCGACATCATCTGGCTGGAAGAAACGGTGATCGACGGGGAGCGGGTGCTGGCCCCCAAGGTCTATCTGGCGAACCCCGAAATTCGCTTTGCCGGACTCAGCGGGGCGATGATCACCGGGCGCAATGTCGATGTGCGCACGCGTAATTTCGACAATTCCGGGAATATTCGGGCGACGAACAATCTCAGCATCGCCGTCAGTGACACGTTCCGATCGACGGGCGGGGCCATCTCTGCGGAAAACATCGCTGTTGTCGGCAATAATATCGAGATCGTGACAGGCGCGCAGACGCTAGTGACAAAACGGGGTGTACCGTTCTTCCGGCGCAGTGGTGATACCGACCGCGAAGATATCGCAGTGCCGGCGGCCTCTCTTATTGCTGGCAGCACGATTGTCCTAACGGCCCGTGACGCCATCACGGCGACGGGTGCACGGATTGAGGCCGGCGACAACATCACGCTTCTTGCGGGCGGCGACATCACGCTGGGTGCACTGCGCCTTGCCTCTGCCAAGGGGGACCGGCGCGGATCCAACAGGAATTACGTTGAACGGGTCGACCACCTGACCACCAGCCTGACCGCTGGCGGCGATATCCTGCTGTTGTCATCCGGCAATGCGGCGGGGCAGAATGACATCGTGCTGGAAGGCGCGAACCTCACAGCTGGCGGCAATGTCGGCATGATCGCCCAGGACGGCGATCTGCTGCTCAATGCTGTGGCCGATTTCTACTTCCGCGATTACCGGCGCAAAAGCCGCAACCTCTTGCGCACCAAAACGCGCACCCGAATGACCAGTCGCCTGACCCATCAGGTCACAACCATCGAAGGGGCGTCCATCACAGGGGTGGCGGATAACAACATCTATGTCGAAGGCAGCAGCTTTACGATTCCTGGTGTCGCGAACAGCGATCTGGCGCCCGGGCAGTTGTCCATGGTGTCAGTTAACGGCAGTTCAGTCTTCGGAGCCCCCTTCGATTTGTTCGCCGAGACAAAAACCAAGTCGAGCTCCACGCTCTTCGGGCTGATCAGCAACTCCTCCACCAGCAAAAATGCGCACTCCATCGCGCGGGGCGTCTTTGCCGATACCGCTGGTGATATCACACTCAATTCCGGTGGTGATCTGACGCTGACAGCGGTGGACTTCAACGCGGGTGGCGAATTTGTAACGACCGTCAGCGGGACAACCTACCTGCTGGCGGCGGTCAATCAGGACTACCAGTTCACGCAGACCCACCGGGACAATGGCGTCATCATGACGGATACGACGGTGGAGGATATCTCGGAAAGCGTCACCTTCAACCGCATCGCGGCGGCGGGTGGCGTGAACCTCGACCCGAACTCGCAAATCGTACTGGCGGGCATCCGGGACCCGCTCTTTGACAGCGCACATCCCGCCACATGGACAACCGAGGCTGAAAATGGTCGGTCCATGCTCGCTAATGCCTATCTGGGGATCGACTCGCCCGCGAAAGATCAGGGCAACGATGACCGGAAATACCTGCGCGATCTTGATGATCAAGAGGAAGAAAACAGCCATTGGCGCGAAGGTGGGGAATGGTCCGAAGACGGGGAATTCCTCGTGCAGCAAGTCGCCCTGCCCTCCGGCGCGGATGGGGCGGAATATGCCTATCTCGAAGGCGTATTAGCGCGTGACAGCACGATCAACGAACCCATCGAACTGGTCAGCTACCACTTCTATGACCGCAAACAGGCGCTCAGCCCTGCATTCAAAATCAAGCTGCAAATCGCGCTCTCTGTCGCGACCGGGGGGCTCTCGCTCGGGGCTGATTTCGCCGCGCTAAATGCTGCGGTTCAGGCTGCGGTCACAACCGTCGCCGTGGAAACCCTCGACGGGATGGTCGCGGGCGAGATCGACATGAAGGAGATCCTCGAACAAGCCGCCTTCTCAGCCACAACAGCAGGGCTCACCGCTGGCATTGATGCCAGTACCTTCAACGCAAGTTTTGAGGGGATCGGCTGGGCCAATACCTCTCCATTCCAGCTTGCAGGCTTCGGGGAAAAGCTAACCATCGCCAATCTGGTCGAACATGGCATCGACGCCAGCCTGACCGCCGGGTTGACCGTAGCGACAAATGACGACCTGAAAGGATCAGAGTTCTGGGACGTCTTCGCCGCCAACATGAAAAGCTCTGCCATTAACCTGACGATGGCCGACCTGCAAAAAGGGGTTGGTGATCTGGAACTTGGCGAGGGCAGCTTTGAACACGCGGCCCTGCACGGGTTGGTTGGCTGTGCGGCGGGTGAGGCTTTAGGCGGCAGCTGCGGCTCTGGCGCGGCCAGCGCCATCGCCCAGTCGGTCTTTGCTGGTCTGCAGGACGGTGAGCCCAAGCGGGGCGCCTTCTCATCCGACGACGCCTATCTGGCGGCGCATGGTGCCTGGAAGGCTGATATCGCAGCACAGGCCAACCTGCTGGGGGCGGGCGTCGGGTATTTGACCTCCGGCGGGACCACTGCGAATGTGTCGAATGGCGCGAGTATCGCGCGGTCTGGGGCGGTGAATAACTTTCTCAGCCACACAGAGCTGGTCGAAATGCAAAACGCGCTTGCTGCATGTAATGGCGTATTTGACGGATGCGTGCGGGCAGAAGAACTTGACGCTCTTGATCTTGAACGGCAGCAGAATTTGGCCGCCTGTGCCGGGGATTATTCCGCCGGGTGCAGTGCACTGCGCCGCCAGCTTACGTTGTTTGCAGCGCAACTGGCTGAGATATCGCAAAGCACAGATCAATATGACGAAAATCTACTCTATAGAGTTGGCCGGAAGGATACCCTGCTCGCGTTCTCTGGATACGCCGATATCACAGATGAATTTGACTTCACGGATGTTGATGCCGGGCTGCTCGAATCTGATCTGGCTCGGGACATCCTGTTTCAGCCTGACGATTTCACAAAAAGACGGATAAACCTGATCGCTGCTGCAGATGTTCAAATGGCTGGGGCAACGATAGGGTCGGGTTTCGCAAATGCCCGCGTTTACAATCCAAGCAGCGGGATAACACAGCTTGGCAATGTGGTGCGGCGCGAAAATGTACTGGATTTACCCCCAACGCGGGCACCAAATAGCGTACTCGATGTACCTGGCCGTGTTCAAAGCAGGATTAATCTAGCAAACGGTCCTATGCGTTTCACACCCACACGAAATAGCGGGAACCCAGCAAATGCTGGCTGGGATCATGTTGTGAATGATCATTTCGGTGGCGACAATGCTCAAAGTCAGTTCACGTTGTCCCAATCACAAATTCGCGGAATTTTGCAGTCAGATCGGGTGGTATCAGCTCCAGTAACAGATTTTCAGATGATCAATGGGACGCCAACATATGTGAGAACGGTGAATGTGGGGCAGGCTATTGGAACCGTGCGTCAATCGAATGGAGGAGGAGCAACTTCAGTACTCCGAGTTCAAACCGATAGCGCAGGTAATCTCATCACCGCGTATCCTGTACCTTAAAGGATTGAGCATGGAATTTAAAAAACGAACCGAGCAATTTGCCTTTGCGGTAGGCTTCGCAACAAGAGCAAAAACAACGCAGCTTGATAAAGCTATGTCTATATTTTTTGCTCGAATTGGTTATCAATTGACGACAGAAGACGTGTTTGAATTTGCCCCATATAATAATGACCTTGCACAGGTAGTTAGGGGTTTGCGGATCTACGAGAAATCAAAGTCCGAACAGTTGAACGTGCACTTGCAAGATATGTTTGCTGAGTTTTTCCAGCTGGTGGCAGACTTTGAACCGCCATGCTCTTACGATGGTCGGGCATTTTATATCATAACGACAGAGGGTAAAATGGCGATGCAATGCGACCGTAGCATGAAAGTTTATGCACTCGACGGTTCACAAATCGATGTCGAATTTGAACGGTTTGCAGTAAAACGGGACTTCATTGAGCGGTATGGTAATATCAGTGTTGAAAGTTGGCCGTATCATCAAAAACTTATAGTGACCTAACTCAGCGTCTCGCTTGCTCCACCACACACCCAATATCCAGCTGAACACTGATCTGTTCGACGATTGCTTCGCGTTCTTCGTAAGCGTGATTTATGTTCACCGCGTATAGTTTACCGAAATGTGGATTGCCGATGACGGTTGGAAGGATGGTTACAACCACGCAAACGGGCTAGGATACAGCATAGTGTAACCCGTCACGGCCATTGAGACAGAGCGGTACTTTTGCTTAGGGAGAGTTTTCGGTTCATCGTATTCCTTGAAA
>NZ_JBJMBF010000022.1:0-60302 GCF_046640325.1 Loktanella agnita
GTGGCAGAAGGTTGGGTAGCAGAGCAAAACGACGAAAAACTCTGGCCCTCAGTGGCAGAAGGTTGGGTAGCAGAGCAGCAGATCGAGCGGTAGAGAATAGTCTTGCGGGAAAATCTGGCGCTCATGTTCTGCGAATTTCAGGGCATGGCTGCTGTCAACATGCAAGTCTTCGAACATCATGCCAAGTTCTGACATCCTGCGAAGATGTAGAGTAAGAGCCTTAGCGTAGTCGGTATTCCTGGGTGGTCTACCGCCAGTCGATCCTCCCTGCGACTCAATGATTAGATCAAATCCACCCCTTGTGGCCTCAATTGAATACTTGGCGTCGAGCTCTAAGCCGTCGTCATCGAAGGGATTGTACACTCGCTATTCGCCTTCAATTACCTTGTTACAGAGCCAACTTTGCCGCTTACCCCGGTTAGCGCAACCTCCAAGTGTACAAATTCTTTCCGGATGCCGACCGGCTTTCGGATGCAGTGAATGACGGCTTCGAAGATGCTGCAACGTAACAGACAGGGGGCATCGCAATGGCCGGTTTGGGCCGAAAGCAGAGCAGCTCATTTGTCATTGGACTGTGGTCCAATCGGTTTCGGTGGCCTGTGAAAGCGCCAGAAAAGCCCACTTGCCTTGATTCCGAGATAGTGGTTGCTGAGAGCAAGTTAGAATGTCCCGGCTATCGGGGTTTCAAAAGATGAGCGCTCTCTGAAACCCGCGCCAAGAGGTCACTGACGCGCGTAAGATGCCAACGATATGCTGCATCTGCGTGAAAATTATACTCACGCGCTGCCGTAGCCACATCGAACGATGTCTGGCGCAAAAGTGAGCGTTCCATCTGCCGCAGCGCGTCTTGCACGGCGTCAGGGTCAGGGAAAGGCGTTGAAAGGGTGCCGTGCAACTCGCACATCGCGTCGAAACCTCCGTCTTCTCCGAAAATCTCGAACATGCGGGAAAGGCTATCTCCATGACGACGCATATGCTGCAGGGTTTCATCCATGGCGTCATAAACAGCCTGGCTGGGGTCGTAAGGTGTGAAATTGCGCATTGAGTTAGTCTCCTTTTGCATATGAACTTCAGTAGGGTGCCTTTTCTGCGGCGTCATGTTCGTCGTGCGGAGATGGGTCTGTGCTGCTTGAGGGTTCCTTTTGCGGTCCATCGATTCAGGCGTTATCGCTTTCAAATCAGATGTTGGCCATTTCTGCCTGGGACGAAGAAATTTTCTGCCCAAGTTAACTCATTTTTCGTTGTTTCCCCGATTTTTGACCGCCTGTTACGCTGATCCCTGAATACCAGAAATGCTGGGTAGGCCCGCTGGTGTTCGAACGAATGTCGGGGGCCATCAGGTCGATGGCACCAAGCCCCCACCCCAAATCAACCCATGAACCGGAGAAAGACAGACAAAGGTCCAGTACCGGATCCTATGACTGCGGCGGGCCAAGCTCTTTCCACGGCCCGCACGAGCTGATCCCTTGGGGGAGCAGAAAGGATGCCTGGAGGATTTGTGCTGACGACCAAAGTTACAGACAAAAATTCAAATTTGTCTGTAACCGAGTAGAAAACCACCCAAGTCTGCTGCTGGTAGTCCAACCGCCGATTTATTTCAGCGTTTGTTCTGCTGCCCGCTGCCCGCTGCTGATCTTCGAAGAAACCAGTCATGGCAAAACAGCCATGTGAATTCGTAGGTGTGGCAGGGGAAACCTGCATTCAGTGCGCGCCCTCAACGCATGTTTCCCCCAAAAGCCTCCGGCCGGTACGACTTCGCCACAATATGGGGCACAAGGCCCCGAACTTGCTTTGCCCCGAAAGGGAAAAAGCACTCGCATGGTCGCAAAAGCGACGTTTGTGTTTTCAAGCAGGATTCCGAGTTGCCACATTGCTGCGCGCCGCAACGCTTCAACCCAGAGTCCCGCTTGGCGGATGCATCTGCTGAACACAAAAGGTATATGAAGTTCTTTTCCGAAGAACCAAAATGGCCAGCACAATTTTTATTGTGCCGCCTCTTTCTAATAGATTCATGATTCTTCTTGATTCAGGGACTGAATAGGCATTGAAATCATACCCTTACAGAGGGCGCGACGCAGGAATTCCCCGTTGCGACGCAGAAACTCCCCACAAAAACGCAGAAACTCCCCATTGCGACGCAAAAATTCCCCGCAAAGACGCAAAAACTCCCCGCCGTTGATTAGGCTCAAGGCTGGAAAAGAACGAAGACGATATGATCGGACGCCAAGAGCATCCTCGGAGATTTGGAAAGGAAGGTCAGGTTCCTTAAGATAGGAGGGCGTGACACAACAAGGTTTTGGGCCACCTAAGAGCTTTTAACACCTGTGCTTGCTTAACAAACCGTATTTTAGCTCATGCATTTTGGGCAGCAAGGTTCCGAACTTATCTACTCTGTATGGTAGGAGGCAGGGCAAATTACCTTAACCCAAAGAATTGGAGAGACGAAAATGACAAATGGAGATAGAGAAAAGGACATCACAAACTTGCCGGTGGTCGAACACGTGAACTTGTTGCGCATGGCCCCTTAGGCTCAGGGCCGAATTGCCCCGGTAAGGTGCGTTCTATACCGGTATAGAGCCGAGAATACCGGAGAATACCGCGTCTGGCCGCGACTGCTACCGCCCTGCAAAGAAGGGGTGTTTAGGATCGGGGGGGAGGACGCTGCCAAGCTGAGAGATCGCGAGAAGGCATAATCGGTTGGCACCTCAAGGGAACATTCACCACGGTACGCTGAGTGCCAGGCGTTGAAGCCATTCTGAAATGATTGGGATACACTGTCTTCGCATCCATATACCCCTATTCAACCCGAGATATTTCTTCACAATATACCGGTGAAGAAATCGGTTACGCTACAAGCCATTAACAAAACATCTGTTCATGGGGCGGAGAGGTATGATCCCGATCAGGACAATAGATTTGTGGTGATCACATGCGTTCTGATGCCTGGCAGGCGAGGCTGATCGGAACGTCCCAGTCGGCGGGGAAGTGGATGGGCTTTTGCATAGAGCTTTGCATGCTCAAGACGGGTGCGTGTCAAGTTGGGGAAATTTTCAAGGATGTAATCGTCAGTCTCTGCCTTGCAGAGGTCGGCTATTTCATAAACCCCAATTCTGGTTTCCCGAATGACTGGCAAGCCGCCACGAATTCCTGGATCAGAGATCACCTCAGACTCAGCGACGGCCAGAGCCGCCATCCTGGATACGGCTTGTGAGATGGACAACGGCAGGTCAATGCGCATCGCTCCTGTTTCAAAGACCTCGTTGGGTGCGCTCCCGCGCAAAATCCTGCCGATCTGTTGGATCATCCGACGCCGCATCTGGCTGCTCAGAAGCGGACCTGTGGTCACGTCGAAATACGCCATCGGACATGCTGCGGGCCTCATCTCGTACCGCGCAGTCGGTGTTGAAGTGCTGTTGGGTCGGCAAAATGCCGACTTTGGAAGGGTGCCGTTTTTGATCAAACGGATCATGGTGCTGCGTGATTTGCCGATGATCGCCGCGACCTCATTGATCCCAAGCGGGCGGAGGATAGACTTGGGCAGATCTGAGAAAGTTTGACAATCTGACGACATGATGCAGCCTTTCGAGGCAGTGCAATAGATATACATTTCAATTGGTTGGTCAGCAATTGAAATGCACCGGGTTGAGGGTGGCCAAATGGCGCCCGAGAGCTGAGGAACCGCGACAAAGTCGCAAGTAAATCTTTTTGACCCCAGAGTGTACAACGGATGGCGCAGGTCTTTACAAGTCCTGCCGGGAAGTGTCGCGGCCAACGTCTCGATGGTTGCGTGCAAGCTTTTGTCAGAGGTTCTCGGTGATTGTTTTCTTCATACATCTCGCTGCAGCCACTCGGTCAAGCTTGTGGAACCCTAAATGATCACAGGGCGGCTTTCGCGCCAATCGCGTATCCGGGCGACGTGTATTTGGGCCGACTGAGCCAACACGAATGTTTGCTGCTGCATAGTTCGCTCAAGGGTTTCTTCGGCCACCAGCATCGCGATCAGGGGATCGTCACCGCGAGCATAATCCCCGAATGCCCTCAGGCAGCGCCACAGGAAATGCGCGGCTTCCAAAATCTGCTTGTTCTCCCCTTCAAGGGCGCTCTCGAAACTGGGTGGCAAGGGAAAATGCGCATTCTTCAGACGCGTTCCAACCCGGGGCATTGGGCCGAGAGGCAGAGCTGGCAGGAGCCCGGCTTCCTCTATGTCAGGGAGGGCGCGCAGGGCATCGAAATTTGCGACGGCACGGGTCCATTTTCGGCGTAGATCCGGACGCAACGACCGCTCATGAACCCAGGCCCATTCACGATCAAGTTGCCATGGTTGCAGATCGTGTGTCATCGCGACCTCCATCAGGACATCAACCGGGTTATCGGCCCTCGGAATTCCGGCTTGGACAATCTTCGACTGAAGGGTCTTCCAGCCGAGCGGCCACGGTTTTCCGATCTGGTCGGCCAAGCGCAGCAGTTCAGGCCGGTAGACCGCCATTTCTTTCGGATGGACGACAAGCGTGCTTTCGATAAGCTCTTGCCAGCGGATACTTTCAATGTCCCCCGTGAACAGGGACTTGTCAGGGGCAAGACGATATAGGGCACGGACTGCGACAATCCTCGTCCTGACCCCGTGCGCGCTGTATCCTGTTGCTTTTGCGTGGGCCGTCAAATTCGACACAATGCAATCAGGGAGTTCGACCTCCGTCCTCACAATGTCGGATACCGCATCGGGGAGAAGGCCTGGTATGGTGTCCCGCAATCCGTCCAGCAAGCGCAGTCCCGCGATAGTTTTCGCGACCGTACCATTCTGTCTGGCTTGCAAAATCAAGCGTCGTGCAGCTTTGACGTCGACGTCCTCAGGTTGGATGATGGGTTCGGCTCTCTCCGCCAGCTTCGCTAAACAGGACAAGTTTTCCATGTCCTCTCCCCGCACACCCATATCCTTGGCTCTCGAAAGAAGCATGTCCCATGGTGGCAACCGCTCGGTGTGTCGCAGGAAACACCTCAAAACTGACCTGTAGTTTCCCAGAGTGCTGTCGAGGATATGTGGGCACTCCTTGCGGACTATGCTCATCGCATCTTCGAGCAAGATCCGGTTGTCCAAGGCAATGCCGCCTTTGATCAGGAGGCGTAGCACTCGCCGGACGTTTTGAGTGTGCTTACGATCTTTGAAGCGTTCTGTGGCATAGGTGAGAACTTCATTCTCCAGTTGATCTGGCAGAGGGTCCGGCTGTTTGTCTGTCTTTCTTGTCTTAGGGGCGGGGGGTGTTTCGTAGCGCTTGGGGCGTCTTATTCGATCAACGGTGACGTCATTCGGCACAAACGCAGGGTCCGCATGGCGCAGGAGAGAAAGCAGAGATCGCAGATATAAAACCGCGGTGGATGCGGAGACATGTTCGCCTGCCGTTAATTGATATTGCGTCGCGTCCATGATGGTCACCGACCAACCGGGGCAAGGACCTTCTTGGCTAAACAATCCGAAATCCACGGCAAGTTCAAAGGCGCGACGCGCGTGTCGGGCATGTCCTACGGGAAGCCGCCCGAGTACTTCTGCAAAACATGCGGGCAATTCCACCCGCAGCTTGTCACCGTCACGATAGGCAGGCATTGGGCCAATTTTTTCCTGACTAAGAAACGCCGCCGACACAATGCGCGGGTCGTCCCGGAGCTTATCCATCGTCGCGAGGGAGGTACGGAAGGTGTTCCTTTTTGTCCCGCGGAGATCGCGATCAGCCACCAAGGCCATCTCCCGCGTCAAGTCGCGTAGCGCCACGCCTGGCAAAACCTTTTGGAGCAACGTCCTGTTTATTTTTGGCAGCTTACGGTCCCGGGAAAGTTGGTTCAGCAGGGGGTAAGGATCATCGGGCCAGGCTCCTGCAAGCCGTGCGTGCCTCCGAATGCTATTACGACAGCGTCCGTAGATGGCTGGATCGCCAAATGCCGTTGCGAGAGCTTCCTCGGGTGCGAAGGGAAACGCGACCAAGAACGTTTGCTCGGACTCAAGAACACTCGGATCGTGGAAAGTCTCGGTCCCCAAGGCTGCGTGGGACAGGTCGAGAAAGGCAAGTATCGAGGAGCTTCGGGGCGAAGGCACGCTGCCTGTTTTTATCAGTAGCTGCAGATCAGCAAGGCTCATAGTGGGAACTGTATGTGTCATGCGAGGGAAATGTGATCGTTTATGAAAGCACAAAAACCATATTCGCCTGCAGCTTGACGCGAAGCGGCATCGCAGTTCGGGGGAGCTGCCGTCAAATCTACGCGGTGTATTTTGTTATCTAAATTCGGGTTGCTTGGAAGCACGGCGGTGAACTGACGCCTGCGATACATGATGTTTGCCTTTCTGATTTGACGGTCGCGGCAGGACTGGTTCAAGAGCCCGTACCAGCGACGCCGCATAGACGCTTGAACCCTCTATGCCGCTAAAGTTGGCCATTGATCGCGAAGGCGAAGAACATTCTTTGAAAATTGCTGTTGAGCAATGCATCCGTCTTCGTAGGGTCACGGCCACTCACAATATGAAAGGCACCCGAGTATGTTTCCACGTGATGCTCTACGCGGGGCTCATACCGTCGTACCTCCCCACAAGAACGCGCAACCGTGAAAGCCTTCGAGAACCGCCACCATCGCTCGGAACCCGGCCTAAATGCATCAAGGTATCTGGGTCATGCAATCTGGCGGCAATGGAGCGGCTACAAACGTCGAAGCCGTTGGGAAAAGTCTCATGCGAAGGACTTTGACCGGCAGGTCACAGGAATCCAAATTCGCGTCGCTGCCCAGAACCACCCTCGGCATAACTGTCACCGAAGCTGTTAGAGCAGAACGTCTCAGGACAAGGGAAAGCAAGCCCCCTAAATGCTTTGTGCAACAAAGCCCCGGGTTAACAATAGATTAGAGATCACCAAGTGTGCCGTTCGATACCATTACTCGCCACCCGAACAACATCTACTTTCGCAAGCCTTAGGCGAAAGGGGTTGCCCAGTGTACACTGCAGGCCGTGGATCTGGTGATGGCCCTCCCCAGATGAACAAACCATCCAAGTAGAATATTGCCTTTGTTTTGCGGGGTAAATTAAGAGGTCCCAAGCTGCAAAACTCATTTACTGTAGCAATTCCCGTAGCAAATGCTGTAGCAATTCTGAGACCACCCACATCGAAAACCCTTCTATGCTTATGTTTTTTAAGGGAGGTTGAGTATATCCGCTTCGGATAAATGGTGCCCGGGGGCGGAATCGAACCACCGACACGAGGATTTTCAATCCACTGCTCTACCCCTGAGCTACCCGGGCAACGGGACGGCCGGGGCCGTCGGGTAGCGCGCTTTTAGACGCGGGTATCGGGGGTGTCCAGAGGGAAGTTGCAAGAAATCCCCCCAGTTTGGCATAACCCCGGTCGCAAGCCGCATCTCCAGCACGCCGACAGATACGGACCTCACAGGCTTTGACGCTCCATTCCAGAACAACACCTCTCCATACCAGCACATCCGCAAGGAACCGGTTGCAAATCCGTACAACAACGCGTCAAACTCCACCCGATTTCAAAAGGCGCGGCAAACGCGCGGACGGTCCGACTGGGAGAGTAAGATGGGATTAAAGAAATTTGCAGCCGCCGCGGTGTTGACCGCTCTTTCAAGCACGGCAATCGCGGACAGCCACAGCGTCAAAGTGGGGATGATCACCACCCTCTCTGGCGGCGGTGCCGGTTTGGGAATTGATGTGCGCGACGGGTTTATGCTGGCGATTGCGCAGTCAGGCCGCGATGATATCACCGTGGTGATCGAGGACGACCAGCGCAAGCCAGACGTCGCCGTGCAATTGTCAGACAAGATGATCCAATCCGAACAGGTCGATATCCTGACCGGCATCATCTGGTCGAACCTAGCAATGGCAGTGGTGCCCGGTGCTGTGGCGCAGGGCAAATTCTACATCTCGCCAAACGCTGGACCCTCGGCGCTTGCCGGGCGTGGCTGTCACCCCAATTACTTCAACGTGGCGTGGCAGAACGATAACCTGCACGAGGCCGCAGGCGCCTATGCCAATAGCACTGGCTACACCAATTCCTTTATCCTCGCGCCAAACTACCCTGCTGGACAGGATGCGCTGACAGGCTACAAACGTCTTTATGAGGGTGAGCTGGCTGGGGAACTTTTCACTGATCTGGGACAGACCGATTACGCGTCCGAGATCGCACAGATCCGCGCGTCAGAGGCAGATAGCGTGTTCTTCTTCCTGCCCGGTGGCATGGGAATTTCCTTTCTCAAGCAATATGCCGACAGCGGCGTTGATATCCCCGTGGTCGGGCCCGCGTTCAGCTTTGATCAAGGTATTTTGCAAGCGGTGGGCGACGCTGCATTGGGGGTCGCCAACACATCACAGTGGAGCAAGGATATCGACAATCCCGCCAACACAGCCTTCGTTGAAAGTTTTCGGGCCGAATATGACCGCCTGCCCTCCCTTTACGCCAGTCAGGGATTTGATGCGGCCAATCTGATCCTGAGCGCGATGGAGGTCGCGGATGTGCATGACCAAGACGCGTTCCGCGCTGCGCTGCAAGCTGCCGATTTCGACAGCACACGTGGTGATTTCACCTTTGGCCCGAACAACCACCCCATACAGGATTTCTACGTGCGCGAAGTCGTGCAAGAAGGTGACCTTTTTACCAACAAGATCATCGGCACTGCCCTGCAGGATCACGGCGATGTCTACGCGGCAGAATGCACGTTCTAAGGGCAACAAGGTAAGCTGCACCCTGCCCCATGGGTGCGGCACAAACGACTGATATGACATTGATCCTTTTTATTGAGCAGCTGCTCAACGGTTTGCAGCTGGGTGTGATGCTGTTTCTGATGGCGGCTGGCCTGACACTTGTGTTTGGGGTCATGGGGTTAATCAATCTGGCGCATGGCTCGCTCTTTATGGTGGGGGCCTTTGCGGCGGCGGGTGTGGCTGCGGCGACCGGATCATTTTTGCTCGCACTGATCGCCGCGCTGGCTGCGGCGGCTGCGGCGGGTGCGCTGATCGAGGTTTTGATCATGCGCCGGCTTTATCATCGGGACCATCTGGATCAGGTACTGGCAACCTTTGCGCTGATCTTGATTTTCTCCGAAGGGACGCGCTGGCTGTTTGGCTCTTTTCCGCTGTACCTGAACATTCCGCCATTTCTGTCGGGTCCGATTACCTTGCCCGGCGGCATCCAATACCCGCTTTACCGGCTGACGCTGATCGCGGTCGGATTGCTGGTTGCGCTCGGTCTAGCGATCCTGATCAGCCGCACGCGGCTTGGTATCCAGATTCGCGCGGGCGAAAATGACCGCGAGATGATTGCCGCATTAGGCGTTGATATTGCAAAACTTTACACGATCGTCTTCGCCATTGGCGCGGCGCTGGCCGGGCTGGCGGGTGCGCTTGTGGGCGCGATCCAATCGGTGCAGGTGGGCATGGGCGAACCGGTACTCATCCTTGCCTTTGTTGTCATCGTGATCGGCGGGATCGGGTCCATCAAGGGCGCGCTCATCGGTGGCATCCTGGTGGGTGTAACGGACAGTCTGGGCGGTGTCCTGCTCCCTGCCCTGTTCCGCCAATTCATGGAGCCGTCGTCAGCAGCCTCAATGGGCTCTGCACTGGCATCCATGCTGATCTATATCCTGATGGCAGGCGTGCTTGTTGTGCGCCCCACCGGCCTGTTCGGGGCACGCGCATGAGCCGCGAAAGAATACTGAACACCGCAATCGTGCTGGGTTTGATTGTATTCCCGCTTGGTGCCTGGCTGGCGCAAGAGCCTTTTCTGATCACCCTTGCGACCAAGGCGGTCATTCTGGCATTGGCTGGCGTCGGGCTGAATATCGCGCTGGGTCTGGGCGGGCTTGTCAGCCTGGGCCATGCCGCATTTTTCGGGATCGGCGGCTATGCGATGGGCATTCTGGCCAGCCATGCGCAAAGCTATGACCCGATCCTGCAATCCCCGTTCCTGATCGAAGGCAGCAAATCAATGCCCGTAATCTGGCCGGTTGCCATAATTGCCGCCGGTCTGGTCGCGCTACTCATCGGCGCGCTGAGTTTGCGCACCACCGGCGTCTATTTCATCATGATAACGCTCGCCTTTGGGCAGATGCTGTTCTTTTTCGCGATCAGCTGGCCTGCCTACGGCGGCGAAGACGGCTTGTCGATCTATGTGCGCAACGGCTTTCCGGGGTTGAATACGCTCGACCCGATCCAGTTTTACGGGCTGTGCTATGGCGTTCTGCTGATCGTCCTTTTTCTGGTGCACCGGCTGTCACAGGCCCCCTTCGGCCTTGCCCTGAACGCCGCCCGCCAATCGCCATCGCGCGTCGAAACGACCGGCCTGTCGCCCTATCGCCTGCGCCTTGTGGCCTTTGTGCTGTCCGGCATGGTCACAGGGCTGGCCGGGGCGCTATTTGCCGACCTGAACCGCTTTGTCAGCCCAACCATGTTCAGCTGGCAAACAAGCGGAGAGATCATGGTTTTCATCATCATCGGCGGTGTGGGCCGCCTGTTCGGGCCAGTTGTTGGTGCGGTGGTTTTCATCACGCTAGAGCATCTGCTGGGCGGGCTGTCTGACTACTGGCATATCTGGCTTGGTGGGCTGTTGCTGCTGATCGTGTTGTTCGCGCGTGGGGGCATCATCGGGACGCTGACGGGCCGGAAGGTGGCACATGACTAATCCGGTTCTACAGGCCATCGGGATCAGTAAATCCTTCGGGGCGCTGCACGCCAGCAAAGCCGTCACGCTCGAGCTGCGCGCGGGCGAAATCCACGCGCTGATCGGGCCAAACGGCGCGGGCAAATCCACGCTGATCCAGCAGATCGCGGGGCAGTTGCAACCTGACGCAGGCAAAATCCATCTGAACGGGCAGGATATCACCCGACTAGGCACAGCCGCACGGGCACGACGCGGCTTGGCACGCACGTTTCAGATCTCCGCATTGGCGATGGAAGACAGCGTTTTACAAAACACCATGCTGGGGGCATTGGGCGCACACGGTTCCGCCTATCGCTTTTTCCGACCAGTGATGGCCGACCGCAATCTGCGCGCGATTGCCATGGCAGCGTTGGACCGGGTCGGGCTGGCAGAATTCGCCGCGCGCCAAACGGCAGAGCTATCCCATGGGGAGCGGCGCCAATTAGAGGTCGCCGTCGCCCTGACACTCGCTCCCAAAGCGTTTGTCATGGATGAACCTATGGCCGGGCTTGGCGCAAGCGGGTCAAAAATGCTGACCGGCATTCTGGACGGGCTGCGGGCAGAGGCGCCAATCCTGCTGGTCGAACATGACATGGATGCGGTCTTCGCACTGGCCGACCGGATCAGCGTGCTGGTCTATGGTCAGATCATCGCCACCGGCACCGTGGATGAAATTCGGCGCGACCCCGATGTGCGCGCCGCCTACTTGGGGGATGCAGCATGAGCTTGCTCTCCGTCGACAATATCGCCGCCTTTTATGGGCCATCACAAGCCTTGTTCGATGTCAGCCTGACCATCGGCGCAGGTGAAACACTTGCCGTGATGGGCCGTAACGGCATGGGCAAATCGACCACCGTCAAGACAATCTGCCGTCTGCTTCCAACGGCCAAGGGCAGGTTGCTGTTCGATAACCGAGACCTGACCACCCTGCCCGCGCATAAGGCCGCGCAACTGGGTCTGGGACTGGTCCCCGAAGGACGGCGCTGTTTTACAAACCTGACAGTGGCGGAAAACCTGATCGCCGCCGCCCGCAAAGGACATTGGGACATGGCGCGGGTCGCAACGCTGTTCCCGCGTCTGGCAGAGCGGCGGGATCAGCGCGCCGCCTCCCTTTCCGGCGGCGAACAACAGATGCTGGCCATCGGCCGTGCCTTGATGACCAACCCGCGCCTGCTGATCCTTGACGAAGCAACCGAAGGGCTCGCACCCATCGTGAGACAGGAAATCTGGGCCGCCGTTAAACAGCTAAAGGCGGAAACCGGGCTCGCCATCCTGATTATCGACAAATCGCTGCGTGAATTGCGCCAAGTCGCAGATCACGCCATGATCATCGAACGCGGACGCACCGTTTGGGCTGGCGATATGATAGGGTTAAGCGAGGACCTGACCGAACGCTATCTCGGGGTTTAAAGCGTTTCGGTTTTAACCTGAGACATCACAGATCACCAATTGCGTTTGAGCCGCGCGCGAAAGGCAGCGATTGGTGATTCAGGTATAAATCGAAATGCTCTAGGTCACCGGGTTCGTCGCCTTATACGCCGGATCGTCCCACAGCCTGTTGTCCAACACATCCGCCAGCGCATCCACGGCGCGGTGAATGTCACCCTCATCCAGATAAAGCGGCGTAAAGCCGAACCGCATAATATCCGGGCTCCGAAAATCACCAATGACATCGCGCGCTATCAGCGCCTGCATCGCGGCATAGCCGTGCGCGAAATGGAACGACACCTGCGACCCACGCGCCTGCGGATCACGCGGACTGGCGAGCGTCAGTTGCGGGCAGCGCTTTTCCACCTCAGCGATGAACAACTCTGACAAAGCAATACTGGCATCACGCAGCGCCTGCATATCCACACCGTCCCAGACCGACAGCGCAGCCTCCAACGCGGTCAATTGCAGCACGGGCGGTGTGCCGACACGCATCCGCTCGATACTCTGGGCCGGGCGATAACTTTGCTCAAAGGCAAAAGGCGCATCATGGCCTAACCAACCGCTCAGCGCGGGGGCAAGATCGGCAACAACATCAGGGCGGACATATATGAAAGCGGGCGCGCCGGGGCCACCATTGAGATATTTATAAGTGCAGCCCACCGCAAATTCGCATTCACACGCCGCGATATTCACCGGAATGGCGCCCGCACTATGGGCAAGGTCCCAAATCATCACCGCACCGGCAGCATGGGCGCGGCGCGTGATATCGGCCATATCGTGCAGGCGACCCGTCCGGTAATCGACCTGCGTAATCATGACTGCGGCGACGTCTTCGGTGATTGCGCCCGCAATCTCATCAGGGGCGACAATGCGCAATTCATGCCCTTGATTCAAATGATGAATCAAACCTTCGGCCATATACAGATCGGTCGGGAAATTGCCGCTATCAGACAGGATCACCTTCCGATCCGGGCGCATTTTCAAGGCAGAGGCGAGCGCCTGATAAACCTTGATCGACAGCGTATCGCCCATCACGACAGAGCCAGCAGGCGCGCCGATCAGACCGCCCACCATATCCCCCACACGGCTAGGCTGGCCCATCCAGTCATCGACATTCCAGCCTTTGATCAGATGAGCACCCCATTCCCCTGCAACCATCTCGGCCAGTCGCGTTTGCACAACACGGGGCAACGGACCCAGTGAATTGCCATCCAGATAAATCATCCCCTCAGGCAGTACGAAAAGCTCTTTGCGGGGCAATGCGGTCGGGTCTGTCATGCGGCGTTGCTCAAAATGCTTTGAATGTCAGGGTCGTCAGCGTCCGCTCAATCCCGTCAATATCCAGCAGGTTTTCGTTGATATATTTTCCGATATCCGCATTTTCCGGCGGATAGAGCTTCAGCAAAAGATCGTAATTTCCGCTGGTCGAATAAAGCTCTGAATGGATTTCGCGCAACGCAATCGCATTAGCGACCTGATAGGTCGTTCCGGGCTTGCAACGAATTTGGACAAAAACACAGGTCATGGCGTTTCCTTTTCAGCTGATGGCAACAGCCCGTCAGACACTAAAGCTCTGTACGGACATGCCAAAGCTCAGGGAAAAGTTCAACGGCCAGCATTTTTTTCAGATAGTCGACACCCCCGGTGCCGCCGGTCCCCCGCTTGAACCCAATCACCCGTTCGACGGTCGTGACGTGGTTAAAGCGCCAGCGGCGAAAATAATCTTCCAGATCGACCAGTTTTTCGGCCAGTTGGTAAAGCGACCAATTGGCCGTCGTATCGCGATAGACCTGCGCCCAAATCGCGCGGATCTGATCATCCTGCTGATGTGGCGCCTGCGCCGGCAGACCAACCTTAGACGCAGGCAGATCAAAACCATGCCGCGCAGCAAACCCCAGCACCACCTGATAAAGACTAGGCCGTGCGAGCTCGGCCTGCAATGCCGCCGCAGCGGTCGGCACATGCGCATGCGGTTTCATCATCGCCAGATTACGGTTACCAAGCGCATATTCGATCAGACGATATTGCAGCGATTGAAAGCCAGAGCTTTTCCCCAAAGCATCGCGAAACGTCGTGTAGTCACTGGGTGTCATCGTGCGCAATACGTCCCACTGATTGTTCAACTGTTCCATGATCCGCGTGACACGCGCCAGCATCTTGAACGCTTCAGGCAGGCGATCCTCCTGAATTGCGCGACGCGCATTGTCCAGTTCACCCAGCAACAGTTTCATCCACAGTTCAGAGGTCTGGTGCTGGATGATAAACAACATCTCATCCGGCGCATCTGACAAAGGTCTCTGCGCCGAAAGCACACGGTCTAGATCAAGATAATCGCCATAAGACATCTTGTCAGAGAAATCAGTTTCAGCACCGTGATCATTCATAAGAAATCCGTTTTTCTTCCACTTTGCAGGCGCGCGAAACATATCAGTGATCAAACTATGCGTCAGCATTAACCAACAGCCTAGCCCTGCCCGCAATGCTTTGGATCATGCCGATCGTAACTTGGCTAGTGCTATAGGTGAAATGCCTGATGCCCGCTCATGCTCGGTAGCATAACCGCATCAAGACAGCGAATGTCAACGAATGGCCATTTCGCCCAATTTCCGCCCTATTGCTATCGCAGTTTCCGACAAAACACGGCAGAGTAACAGTTGCCTGAACAACGAGTGGGGAGTGAAATGCGCCGCCTTCCGGTCTATATTTTGTTGGATACCAGCGGCTCCATGCGGGGCGAACCGATCCATGCTGTGAACAATTCGATGCAGGTGCTGCTGTCGAGCTTGCGGCAGGATCCACACGCATTGGACACGGTCCATATCTCATTGATCACATTCGACCTCGAAGCGCGTGTGCTGCAAGAGCTCACCCCGCTGGGCGCGTTCCCGCAGGTCACACTTGAAACCCCCGGCAGCGGCCCAACCTTTCTGGGCGAGGCACTGAAAATGGTGCGCGACAAAGTCCGGGCCGAGGTGCGGGTCGGCAGCGACGACGGCGCGGGCGATTGGGCGCCGCTGCTTTTCGTGATGACCGACGGAAAACCATCGGACACTATGGTATTCAACGAACAGGTCGAGGCGATTAAAACCGCCGGTTTTGCCGCCATGGTCGGCTGCGGCGCGGGGCCTTCGGCTGATGTCAGCGCCTTGAAACGGTTCTGCACCTCGGTGGCCATGCTCGACACGCTGGACGGGCCCGGCTTTGAACAATTCTTCAAATGGGTCAGCGATGTGATCACCGATGGTAGCCGGTCGCAAAGCGCCGGGGCGGCCGATGTCACAGAACTTCCCCCGCCACCGCGTGAAATTAACATAGTGATTTAAAAAGGAGGCAGACCCGTGCGGATGCTCCCCGTTTACTTCCTCATCGATGTTTCTGAATCGATGATCGGCGACACGATGCGCCAGCTTGACGAAGGTCTTGCGAAACTGTCGGATACACTCAAGACCATACCCGAAGCGCTTGAAACAGCACAGATTTCCATCATTGCCTTCGCGGGAAAACCCAAGGTGATCGCACCCATGGTCGAGGTCGCGAATTTCTACCCGCCGCGGCTGCCGGTTGGCGGCGGCACATCGCTTGGGGCAGCGCTGGAAAAACTGATGGAACGGATCGACCGCGAGGTCAGACCAACCACCCCCGACCGCAAAGGCGACTGGAAACCCATCGTGTTTCTGCTGACCGATGGGGTGCCAACCGACAACCCCGCACCGGCCATCGCCAAGTGGAAAGAAAAGTACGCCCGCAAAGCCAGCCTTGTGTCGATCTCTGTCGGGGGACGCGCTGATCTGAAAGGGCTGCGCGAAATCTCTGACAAGACAATGATCCTGAACGATATTTCCGATCAGGCCTTTACCAACCTGATCACCTGGGTCACGCAATCCATCACCATTCAAAGCCAAAGCGTCGGCATCGGCGCATCCGGCGACGGGGTAAACCTGTCCAAAGCGCTCCCCGATGAACTGGCCGAGGATGACGGCATCAGCGCAGGCCTGCCCGATGACCGTTTCGCGGTGATCGTCGGCAAATGCGAAACCAATGAACTGCCGTTTCTGCTGAAATACGAAAAATCCCGTCATCAAGGGGATGTCTACGAATTTCGGGCTGCGCAGGGCGTCAGCAACCAGTATTTCGACATGTGCGCCGATGGCGGTGCCATACAGGAAATGAACGTCAAAAACTTGCGCGGCGGGGCCTCCTGCCCCCATTGCACGCATGAAATCACCATGGCCCATTGCGGCAAATGTGGCGGCATCCACTGCCTTGATCTGCGCACCAAACAGGCCGTTTGCCCCTGGTGTGGCGGGGCTGGCACCTACGGCGCGTCTGCACCGGACGAGCCCGGCTTTAACGTCAATCGTGGTCTGGGCTAAATGGCGCGTAAACCGGCGCAGCATCTGGAAGGCCGGCTCAGCCGCGCCGCCACGGTGGGCGAATATTTCACCGCCGAATTGCTGGAACCCGCCGGGCTAACTCGGATCGACGTTGATTGGCCCGCCGATACTGATCTCATGTTCGAACAGAACAAGGCAACCGGCAATTGGGTGATCAGCGGTACCGTTCATACCGCAAAGATGTATGAATTCAGCTTGCGCGGCGTGATCGCAAACACGGATGTGACCGTCAATCTGCGGCTGCCCGCCAGCCCCGACCCCTGGACTATCTGGAAAGACCACCCTGTCGATTGGGACAGCCTGCCCTATCCCAAACCAGACACCGCCAGCTTTCGCGCGACCGGTGACGGGCTGATGATCGCCGCCAGCCGCCGTGGCCGCAGCCACGCGCATAAGGCGCTGCCACGCGATGATGACGCGCGGGTTTATTACGACGCTGATACCGGCTGGCACATCATGGCCGTAGCCGATGGCGCAGGCAGCGCCCCGTTTTCAAGGCTCGGCTCACAAACCGCAGTCGAAACCGCCATCACCGAATTGCCATCGCTCTTGGCGACGCATCTGCCCGATCTTGCAAAGGCAGATCTGGACGCGGCCTTGCCCATCACGCTTGGCCGCACCCTGACGCAGGCCGCCGCCGCGCTCGATGATCTCAGCCGCGACACAGGCCACCCGCTGCGCAGCTTCAGCACAACGCTGCTGATCGGGATCGCGCGCAAAACCGTCGGCGGCTGGTTCTTTGCCAGCATCTCGGTCGGGGATGGGATGATCGGGCTGCTGGCCAAGGGCGAAGCGCCGCGCATGATTGCAGCCGATAGCGGTGCATATGCCGGACAAACCACATTCCTGCGCAGCGATATGCTGACTGACCCGGCGCAAATCAGCGCCCGCATCCACCATCGGACCGCCCCCGATTTCACCGCCTTCATGCTGATGACAGACGGGGTTTCCGACCCGATGTTCGCCTCTGAAACCGCCACAGCGGACCCGGCGGGCTGGGCCGCGCTTTATGATCAAATCAAAGACATGGATGAAGACGCCCTGCTTGATTGGTTGAACTTTCGCATCAAAGGCGAACACGATGACCGCACCATCGCCATTCTGACCCCATCCGAGACGCCCGTATGATCCGCATCAAGACGACCGACGGCAACGATATCGCCTTTGAGCCAAAACATTTTGCCCAAGGCGGGATGAAGAACGTCCACTGGGTTGATGGGCGGCGCGCCGTCGTCGGCTTCTACCGGACCAAGCCCGACCAACAGGGCATGGAACGATTGCAGGCCATTGTCGGCGCACATCGCAAATCCATCCTCAATGGTCCGGGCGGCGACACGCTCGCAAAACTTTTCCGCTGGCCAGAGGCGCTGGTGGAATGGAACAACACCATCGGCGTCGTGGTCCCCGTCTTCGACAATCAGTTTTTCTTTCAAAACGGATCTTTCGACAACGACCGGCTACGGATCAAGGGCAAGGAAAAAGAGGGCAAATGGTTCGCCTCCGCCCATAACCGCAACACGTTTCTGGATCAACGCGAGGCTGGAAATTGGCTGGGTTACCTGAAAATCTGCATTCGGCTCGCACGCGCCGTGCGGCGGCTGCATGCGTCCGGCCTCGCCCATTCTGACCTGTCCTACAAAAACGTGCTGGTCGATCCGCTGACCGGTGACGCCTGCATCATTGATATCGACGGGCTTGTGGTCCCCGACAAATTCCCGCCAGAGGTGGTGGGCACACCGGATTTCGTCGCACCAGAGGTGGTCGCGACGCAAAGCCTTGAAATCACCGACCCACAGCGCAAGCTGCCCAATATGCAGACCGATCTGTATGCGCTTGCGGTGCTGATCTATATGTATCTGACCCTGCGCCACCCGCTCAAAGGGCGCAAGATTCACGACCCTGAAGACAGCGCAAAAGATGACGCCTTATCAATGGGTCAGCGGGCTCTCTTCGTGGAACATCCGGATGATCCATCCAACCGGATCGACCTTGAATATGTCCGCGACAGCGAACTGCCTTGGGCCGATATCAGCAAAAGACCCATGTCGCTCTGCGGACCACTGATCAGCGACCTTTTCAGCAAGGCGTTCATTGACGGGCTGCACGACCCGGCCCAGCGGCCGCGCGCGGATGATTGGGAACGGGCGCTGGTCTATACCGCCGACATGCTGCTGCCCTGCGCCAATAGGGACTGCACCGGCAAATGGTTCGTCTTCGACAACAGCAGGCAGCCGCAATGCCCGTTCTGTGGTACCGCTTACGGTCAGGACGTGCCGATCCTTAACCTGTATTCCGCTCGCTCCGGCGAAAGCTTCCGGCCCGATAATTACCGGATCACCGTCTATGACGGGATCGGCCTTTATGCCTGGCACGCCAACCGATTCAAATCCCCCAACGAACGCCTGCCCGCCGCCGAACGGGCGCGGCTTGCCTATTTCCAGAAGCACAATGGAACATGGCATATGGTGAACGAAGGGCTGCCACATATGAAAGATGTGAAAAACGGCACCCCCGTGCCGCTTGGCGGCAGCGTCACGCTGGAAGACGATGCGCAGATCCTGCTGGACGCGCAGAACGGCGGGCGGCTGATCCAGGTTCAGATGGCAGGCGCAACCGACACGGAACCGTCGTAGTTTCGGGTTTTAAACCCGTAAAGTCGCGAATTCCTGACCTGCGACACCACTTTCAAACCGGGCAGTGACCGCATAGGCTGCTCACAAAGCACAACAAAAACCAAAAGGAAGACCAACATGGCCATTTCACTGTCTAAGGGACAAACCATCAGCCTGAAAAAAGAATCCGCAGGGCTCAAACGGGTTCACATGGGGCTGGGCTGGGACCCTGTCGCGCCCAAGGGGTTTTTCGCCAAACTGACCGGCCCCAAGGACATCGACCTTGATGCCTCGATCATCACCTTCGACGGCGCCAAGCAACCCACCGGCATCGTCTATTTCGGCCAATTGCAATCAGCCGATGGTGCAATCCTGCATACCGGCGACAACCTGACCGGCGACGGTGACGGCGATGATGAAGTCGTCAAAGTCGACCTCGAACGCCTTGATCCCAAAGTAGAAACACTGGTCTTCTTCGTGAACTCCTATCAGGGTCAAACCTTTAACGAGGTCGACAATGCCTTCTGCCGCGTACTGGACGACGACACCCAGAAAGAGCTCTGCCGCTTTACCCTGACCGAACAGGGCGCGCATACTGGCGTTGTTATGGCGGTGCTGTCGCGCAATGGTGGCGACTGGCAGCTCAAGGCCATTGGCATGCCCGGTGTGGGCCGGACCGCAGACCAGCTTGTACCTGACGCGCTGCGCCATATCTAAAGCAAAAGGATTGCCGCCCTCCCGGGGTGAAGAACAGTCTGATAGGGAGTACAAATGGTAAATCTGACCAAGGGCGGTAACGCCCCACTCGGGTCCACCACGCTACAGGTTTCTGTGGCGTGGAAAGACCGCAATCCAAACGCAGAAGAACTTGATGTCTCTTGCTTTCTGCTGACCGACGCCAAGAAGGTCCGCAGCGATGACGACATGATCTTCTACGGGCAGCGGCAATCCAATGACGGCGCGGTGCGGGTCCGTGACATGGCGATCAGCGATGGGTCCGGTCGCAAGACAAGCTTTAACGTCGATCTGTCCAAGCTGGGCAGCGATGTGACCTCCATTGCCATCGTCGGGACCACCGCCGCCGGACCAGTGACTGCGCTGGAAACGCTTCAAATCACCGCAGCCCCCGAAACCGGTGAAGCAATCGTCTTTGACATCGCAACAGGCGAAGCCACCGAGGCCGCGCTGATCCTGGGCGAGCTTTACCTGCGCAATGGGCAGTGGAAATTCCGCGCCGTGGCACAGGGATTCAACGGCGGGCTGGCACCGCTGGCGACAAATTATGGCGTAACCATCGACGAACCGGCAGCCCCGCCACCGACGCCGCCATCGCTAGCCCCCGCCCCGACACCTGCCCCAACGGTCAATCTGACCAAGGTCACACTGACCAAAGAAAAACCCTCGGTCAGCCTCGCCAAGAAAGCTGACGGGTTTGGCCAGATTGAAATCAACCTCAACTGGACCCAGACAGGTGGCAAGAAAAAGGGCATTTTCGGGCTCAAGGGCAAGGCGATTGACCTTGATCTGGGCTGCTTTTTCGAACTGTCCGGCGGTCAGGTGGGCGCGGTACAAGCGCTTGGCAATACATTCGGCAACTACGAACAACCGCCCTTCATCGAACTGGCGGGCGATGACCGTACCGGATCCAGCACCAATGGTGAATGGATGCGAATTAACGGCGGCCAGTGGCAAAATCTGCGCCGGGTGCTGATCTATGCCTTCATCTACGAAGGTGTGCCCAACTGGGCCTCGGCCGATGGGGTGATCACGATCTACATGCCCGACGGTGCCCCGATCGAGGTGCCGCTGAACGAGACGTCAAACCTCGGCATGTGTGCCGTGGCCGAGATCATCAACGACAATGGTGGGATTAAATTCAATCGCGAAGTCAAATACTTCCAGGCCCATCCGCAAATGAGTGAACATTACCGGTATCCGCTGCAATGGCGTGCCGGACGCAAATAACAAAGGGGAGATACAAAATGTTGAACTGGCTGAAAACCAATGCAACCGCCGCACGGGACAAGATGAAAACCGAAGTGGCGAAATACAAAAACAATGACTTCATGGAAGCCGTTGTCGCAGGCTGTGCGCTTGTCGCCGCTGCCGATGGCAATATCAGCTCTGAAGAAAAGCAAAAGATGGCAGCCTTCATCGGCCGCTCGGAAGAGCTGAGCGTCTTTGACATGACCAAGGTCATCGAAAGCTTCAACAAGATCGTCGAAGGCTTTGAATTCGATGCCGCCATTGGCAAAATCGAAGCCATGAAGAAAATCACCCGGCTGCGCGGCAAGGATGAAGCCGCCCGCACAATGGTCCGCGTCTGCTGCGTCATCGGTGCTGCTGATGGCGATTTCGACGCGGATGAACGCAAGGTTGTTTCCGAAATCTGTACCGAACTGGGCCTAGCCCCGTCCGAATTTGACCTCTGATCGGGAATAAATCCTTGTTTGAAATCACGACCTACCAGTTGTTCATTCTGGCCTCTGGGGCCATTCTGTTCGGGCTTTATCTGCTGATCAAAGGCGGCGATCTGACCATCGACGCTGCGGTGTATGTGGCGGAAAAGACCGGGCTTTCGCCGCTCTTTATCGGGGCGACCATCATCTCGTTTGGCACTTCCGTGCCAGAGCTTTTCACATCTGTGAACGCCAACCTGTCAGGCTTTCCCGGCATTTCGCTGGGCAATGTGCTGGGGTCCAATGTGGCCAACATCCTGTTGGTACTTGGGGCCACGGCGATGATCCTGCCGATCACGGCCACCCGCAAGGAACTGGCCAAAGATATGAGCATGATGCTCCTTGCCACCGCCATTCTGGTCGGGGGGATGTATATGGGGGTGATCAGCACCGTTTACGGCCTGATCATGTTCGCGATCCTCGCGGGGTTCGTATTTTACCAGTACAAGACCGACAATATTGATCTTGAGGTTGAAGAAGACGATGATGACGGCGCCGGCATCGCCTCCATGCAAGCCGCCCTGCTCATCCTGCTCGGTGGGTTGGTCGCACTGGCCGTAGGGTCCGAACTGCTCGTTCAGGGGGCTGTTGCTGCCGGGACTGCCATCGGCGTGCCAGAAGCGATCATCGGCATGACTGTCGTTGCCTTCGGCACGTCGCTGCCGGAACTGTCGACCTGTATCGCAGCGGCGCGCAAGCAATCACTTGGGCTGATCCTGGGCAATATCATCGGCTCTAACACGTTCAACATCCTGTCCATCGTGGCGCTGACCGCGATTATCAAACCGCTTCAGGTCGATCCGGTTCTGATGGGGATGGAAATGTGGACTACGGTGATTGTTTCCGTCGTCTTTGCCGGGTGGATGCTCACCGTTGGCAAGCTCACCAAACCAATTGGGGCAGCAATGCTGCTGGCCTACGTCGTCTTTATCGCGGCGCAGTATATCGCGCCGCAAATGATCGCATAGAAACAGGAGGATCAGATGGGACTTTCACTTCAAAAAGGCGGAAACCTGAGCCTGACCAAAACCGACCCAAGCATGCAGCGCATGGTTGTTGGGCTTGGCTGGGACGAACGCGGCACAGATGGGGCGGATTTCGATCTCGACGCCTCGGCCTTTCTGCTCAGCGCGTCAGGGAAAGTGCGCGGCGATCACGATTTCATCTTCTATAACCAGATGGAAAGCGCCGAAAAATCCGTGATCCACACCGGCGACAACCGCACCGGCGAAGGTGACGGCGACGACGAACAGATCAAGGTCGACCTGTCCAAAATGGCGGCTGACATCGACAAGATCGCGATCACCGTCACTATTCACGACGCCGAAAGCCGCAGCCAAAACTTTGGTCAGGTGGTCAACGCCTTTATCCGGATCGTCAACGAAGACAGCGGCAGCGAAGTCGTGCGCTTCGACCTGACAGAGGATTACTCCACCGAAACCGCCATGGTCTTTGGCGAACTCTATCGCAACAACGGCGAATGGAAGTTCAAAGCGGTCGGACAGGGCTATGCCGGTGGCCTTGGGGCCATGTGCAGCCAGTTCGGTGTGAACATCGGATGAGGTAAACCGGGGATTTTTCCCCTTAAAATCGCAGGGCATATGCATACATCATGTCCTGTAACGACAATGGCCTTGTGCCACAGATAGAAAAAAGAAGGATTTCAACATGGGTGTATCCCTTTCCAAAGGTGGAAACGTCTCTCTCTCCAAAGAAGCCCCCGGTCTGACCTCGGCCATGATCGGCCTTGGCTGGGATGTGCGCGCTACGGATGGTGCCGATTTTGACCTGGACGCGGTGATTTTCGTCACCGGTGAAAACGGCAAGGTACGGTCCGACGCCGATTTCATCTTCTACAACAACAAAACCGGCGCTGGCGTCGAACACCTTGGCGACAACCGCACCGGCGAAGGCGATGGCGATGACGAGCAGGTCAAAGTTGAACTGCCCGCGATCCCCGCTGACGTGAAAAAGCTGGTGATCGGCGTGACCATCCACGATGCCGACAGCCGCGGGCAAAACTTCGGTCAGGTCTCCAACGCCTTTGTGCGCGTGGTCAACAACGCAGGCGACGCAGAAATCGTCCGTTTTGACCTGTCAGAGGATTATTCGACCGAAACCGCAATGATCTTTGGCGAACTCTATCGCCATGGTGACGAATGGAAATTCAAGGCCGTGGGCCAGGGTTTCTCTGGCGGTCTGGGCGCGCTAGCCGCCAGCCACGGCGTCAACATCGGCTAAATCAGTCAAGGGCGGCACGCCGCCCGCTTGAACGCGATCCGGTCAGAAGCCGGGTCGCGTTTTCACTTCAAAGGATCTTAATGCATGAAGTTGACGGCGGATATGTCCACAGGCAGCGCGGCGGTCGAGGTTTTTAAAAGCCTCCTGCCCCCCGAAGACCTGTTCGGCTTCGCCGAGCGGCGCAACCCCAAACGCGCCTTCATCTTCGTCAGCAAGGTACTGGGGCGCTATGTGCCCGTCTGCCCGCTGGTGATGCGGCAAACCTATCGCGACCTTGCTACCCAGTTGCCCGGTGATCTGCCCGGCCCGGTGCTGGTCGTCGGCATGGCCGAAACCGCCATCGGCATGGGTGCTGGCGTGCATGACGCGCTGAACCGCTCTGATGCGCTTTATCTGCCAACGACACGGCACCCGCTGGGGGCCGACATGCTCACCCGGTTCACCGAAGACCACTCTCACGCGACCCATCAACTGATGCATCTGCCCGCCGATCCGAACCATCGGTCGATGCTGATGAATGCGCAAACCCTGATCTTGGTAGATGATGAAGCGACAACCGGCAAAACGCTGCACAACCTCGCCCACGCACTGCACGCCCAAGGGATCAGCCCGCAAAACATCATCTGTACCTTCCTGACCGACTGGTCCGCAGGCAAGGCCGCTGCTGCCGTCGCGTCAGTCTTTCCCATGGCCGATGTGCGCAGCATCGCGCTCGCCAGTGGCCGCTATAGTTGGACGCCCAGCAACAACGTCGCCCCACACGCCCTGCCCCCGGATATCGCCGAACAAGGCAGCTACGACCTCAGCCGTGTCCCGGACTGGGGGCGGCAAGGCATCACACAGAACAGCCGAATGCTGCACGCCGGTGTCCAGCCCGGACGACGCACGCTGGTCCTTGGGACCTCTGAATTCGTCTGGCAACCTTTTCTGCTGGCCGAAGATCTGGCCCAACAAGGCGAAACTGTTGAATTCGCCGCCTTAGGCCGGTCGCCAATCTTCAAAGGGCTGATGATCACCGACCTGATCCGGTGCAAGGACAACTACGGGCTGGGCGTGCCCAACTATCTCTATAATGTCGATCCGGCAGCCTATGACCGTATCATCCTTTGCATCGAAACCCCACCCGACAGCGTTGACCCAACGCTGATCAACACACTCCAACCGGAAGTTCTGAGTATTTATGCCTGACCCGAAACCACTCGTCTTTGCCGATCTTGACGACACGCTGTTCCAGACCCGACGCAAGATGAACGGAAACGCTCCGCACCGGCAAGCGGCGGTCGCGGGCAATGGCGATCCACGCAAATCCTCTTTCATGACGACACAGCAATCAGTGTTGTTCGATTGGCTGAACAGCACGACAGAGCTAATCCCTGTCACCGCCCGTTCCGGCGATGCGTTTTCGCGGGTGGAACTGCCATTCCACAGCTGGGCGATCATCTCAAACGGCGCGGTCATCCTTGGCCCCGACGGGACACCACACGCCGACTGGGCCGCACGGACGCAAGACCTGCTTCATCCGCTGGCCGACCAAATGCAGGATATCCTTGATCAGGGCCGCTCTGCCGCGCGGATGCATGATATCGACATCCGCTCTTGGATTGTCACCGAAAACGATCTGGCCACCTATGTGGTGTTCAAATTGAACGAAATCAGCGAAGTCAGCCTGATGGGGCTCGAGGCGCTGCCGATCCACGCCGAAGGCTGGACCAGGCACTTCAACTCCGAAACACTCGCCCTGATTCCGCCCGGCTCTGGCAAGGCGGCGGCCACCGATTACCTGCATCAGCATCTGAACCCGGACGGCACCCGGCCCAGCTTAGGGTTCGGCGATAGCCTCAGCGATCTGCATTATATGCAGGGCACCGATATCCTGATGATCCCATCGCGCAGCCAGATCGCGGCCAGCCTGTGACATTCTCCGGCTCATACGCGCCTGACGATGTGACGCTGCTGTTGCAAGTGGTCGACATGGCCCCCACCCCGGTGGCGGAAAAAGAGCAGTTAATCCAATCCGGCAAGCTGCATTACTCCGAATTGATCGCGCCAGAGGCAGCGCCAACCGACCCATATATGGCGATCTATCAGGCAGCACTGGCTGAAAACGTGCCGCTCATGGCGCAATCCGTGGTCGCGCTCGCCAAAGGGATCGCGGAACAGATCGCGGGCGAAATCACCCTTGTCAGCCTCGCCCGCGCCGGGCTGCCTGTTGGTGTCCTGCTCAAGCGGGCGCTGACGCAACTCGGCCGCAACTGCCATCACTACGGGATTTCCATCATCCGCGACCGTGGGCTGGATCATGTGGCCATGCGACATATCCTTGCCAACCACGCATCTGAATCTGTGGTCTTTATCGATGGCTGGACAGGTAAAGGTGCAATCGCGGGCGAACTTGCAGACGCCGCCCCCGCCTGCGGCATCGCCGCCCCGCGCATGGCGACGCTCGGCGATATCGGCGGCTTTGCATGGATGGCCCCCAGCGACACCGACTGGCTGATCCCGTCAGGCATCCTTGGCGGTGTCGTCTCCGGCCTTGTCAGCCGCACGGTGCTGACCGACCGGATCAAGGAAAGCGGCGGCTATCACGGCTGCACCACCCTGCCCCATCTGGCCGATCACGACATCAGCCGCGCCTTCGTTGATACCATCACAGCGCAGTTTGATTGGACAACCCCCGCCTGCGATCCTCTGGACGATGCGACACGGACTCAGCGGCGGGCAAAAGTGACCCAAACGATCAGCACGCTCTCAGATCGGCACAGCATCAGCAACCTCAACCGGATCAAACCCAGCCTCGCCGAAGCGACCCGCGCCGTGCTGCGCCGCCGTCCGCATATGGTCTATGTGGCCAGCGATACCGCCCCGGACACAGCCCCGCTGATGCATCTGATCCGAGAACGGGACTTACCCTATAAGGTCGCGCCAGAGATGATCCCCGGCTATCGCGCCGTCACAATCATCCAAAAAACATCATGAGCAGCGGGGTCGCAAATGACCCCGGTCTTGTGGGGCGCTTGGTCAAGATTTTCAGCCGCACGCCTACCGGTGATTTGATCGCCAATCTGGACGCCACCATCGACAGCGTCACCGTCAACGGGATCACCATGCCGCTCAGCCGCAGCGATGCGCCCACCTGCTACCTGTGCAGCCCGTCCGCCGCTTATATCGACTACGCCATTGAAGAAACACGACATTTCACCGCAAAACCGTGGCTACAAAAGACCCTCCTGACGTTGATCCGCGCTTGCCGCCCATTGATCCGGGCCACCGGGCTTGACCGGCAAGTGCAACCAAACAACTGGCTCTTCTCCACCAACCCAGTACCCGCGCTCAGCGATGAAAACACCAGAACCCTGCGCGATGACGTGACCCGCAGTGACCCTGATCGGGCCATCGTGATCCGTTCACTGAACAGCCGCGCCGATACTCGCACAATGGCCGCCCTGCGCAGCGCCGGTTTTTTGCTACTGCCTTCGCGACAAATCTATATCTTTGACCCGCAAACCACACAAAAACCCAGCGAAGACGCCAAACGCGATCAGAAACTGCTGGCCAATACGCCCTATGAACTGGCCCCTGCCGCCACCTTCAGCGCCGAGGATTACACCCGCGCGGCTGACCTCTATAGCCAGCTTTACCTCGAAAAATACACCGACCTGAACCCGCAATACTCTGCCGCCTTTCTAGCGCAGGCGCATCAGATCGGGCTATTGCAGATCATCGGCTTGCGCGGTGCCGATGATCTGCTCGACGGAGTGATCGGGCTTTTCGAAAACGGGCAAACGCTCACCATGCCGCTTTTGGGCTATGACACCCGCAAACCGCAAAAGCTGGGGCTCTACCGTATACTCAACGCCATCGGACACCAGCACGCACTCAACCACGGCAAGTTTTATAATATGAGCGCAGGCGCCGCCGATTTCAAACGCAACCGGGGCGCCACGCCGGACATCGAATATACCGCCGTATATGTCGCCCATCTGGGCCTGCGCGCACGCATCGCCACGCGGATCACCAAAACGCTGCTCGACCTGATCGGTGTGCCGCTGTTGCGAAAGTTCGGGCTATGAAAAACACATGGGCGGCCGTCGCACTCAGCCGCAAACTGCGCCGCAAGCCGCTAAAGATTTGGTTCAACAACACGCCGGTGGTGCTGTTTCGTACAGCCACCGGGGTGCAGGCGCTGCACGACCGCTGCCCGCACCGGTTTGCTGCCTTGTCAGATGGCTGGGTTGCGGGCGACACCATCGCCTGCCCCTATCACGGCTGGCAATTCGGCGGCAGCGGCCTGTGCCAAGCGATCCCCGGCCATACGGGCAGTCTGCCAACAATCCGCACAAAATCCTATACTGCCACCGAAGCCGGCGGCGTCATTTTCATCGCCGACGGGCCACCCGACACAGCGCCGCACACGCATCCGGTCAAACAGGATGACATCATCATCCAGCACGCTACAAATGCCAGCAATTCGACCCTGCTGGACACGGCGGAAAACATCCTTGACGCGACCCACACCCATTACATTCACAAGGGTTTTTTGCGCGGCCTGAACAGCACACGGTTTCAGGTGCAGGTCGCCGTCACCGGCGGCGATGACTGGGTCGAAGCCTGCTATACAGGCGAAGAGCAGCAACAAGGTATCGTGACCAAACTGCTCGAAGGGACGCGCGTGAAAACCATCGGGCGGTTCCGCGCCCCCGGTATTGTAGAGCTGGAATATTGGGGCGAAAACGGGATCACCCTTGGGGCCGCGTTCCACCTGCGCCAATCGCGCCCCGGTCAGGTTGACGGGATCGGCTTTACCGTTGGGCCGCGCGATCACGGGCTGGGGCATCTCAAAGGCTGGCTGTTCAAACCCTTCTTGCACATCGGCATGCATCAGGATCGCAAGATCCTGAAATCATCTTATGAATACAGCCAGTTACACCCCGATATGAAACCGGTCATCGGCCCGCTGGATTTCCTGCGCGAAGATATCGCGCGGATCATCGCAGGCGAACGGCCCCGCGCCGCCGACACGCCGCAAAGCTTGGTGATGGAACTCTAAAACACTCAGCCGTCCCAAGTGATCCCAAAGGTCGCCGCATCGTTCAGGCTGACACGCTCGCGCATGGCAATCCCCGCCACCTCGCACAGGGACGCCGTCTGCCTGCGCGCCGGGGCCGGATCCCCCGGCCAAGCCATCACATCCTGCGCACGCCAAAGATCACGCCAGACCGCCAGCGGGCGCTGCATCGGCCCGTAAAGCCACATCGCCGCCTTCACCGCCTGCAACCCCGTCACATCCGGTGCCACCGCGCCTTGTCCCAGAAACGCCGGGGCAAAGCGCGCGGGATCGCGGAACAAATGGACGCCGCTTGTGCTGCGCGGATTGCATTCCAACGCAACCACAGTGCCGTCGGCGCGGCGCATCAGGTCAAACGACACCTGCCCTGTCCAGCCTGTCGCCTGCACAAAACGCGCGACAAAGGCGGCCACCGCCGGATCATCCACCGGGACAAAGGCAATGCCCGCCCCCTTGCTTGCGCGATAGGTCGATTGATAAGCCGCCAAGCCGGCCACCCGGCCCGCATGGGCGAAGGCGTAGACAGAGATTTCATCGCCACTGACATATTCCTGCGCCACCCAAGGCACCGCTTCCGTAGGCATGATTGTCAGGCGGCGCGGGCGGATCAAGACGTTGGTCGCAAAGCGGGACCAGACCGGCTTGAACACCAAGTCCCGCGCAGTCTTGCGGACAGACGCCACATCATCAGCCGATTGCAGCAACACCGTTTCAGGCACCGGCAGGCCCAGCCGCTGCAGTGTGATCGCAAAACTGAACTTATGATGCATATCCTGCAAGAGCGGCGCAGCAGGCGCATAAAGCGGCACCGGCATATCCTGACGCGCCCAAAGGACGGCCAGATGGATCACCTCTTCACAGCTTGGGATCACCAGATCAATCTGATGCGCGGCAATGGCCTGATGCAGCGCCGCGCTATAGGCGTCCGGATCGCCATTCGCCGCAGGCAGTTGCACAAAGGCGCGACAGGCGCGCGACACGGCTGACACCGTCCGGCCCAAATTATCCGCCATCACCACATGATGCCCCGCCGCATCCAACAGGCGCGCCAAATGCAACGCCGCAGGTGCGCGCGCGCCGGTTACCAAGATACGGCGTTCAGCCCCGGCCATAGCGATTTTCCACCCGGCGCAGCTTGCGAGACATCTCCGGCACCAGATCGTCAAAGTGGACAGTGAGCGCCGCGGTCACCCCCTTACGCGCGAAAAGCGCCGCAAAGGCGAGCTGGACCGCAGCGGTATCCGCCCCCGGCGGGACAATCACCACGACCTCTGCCGCGCCGGTCTGGATCACGCGAAAATCGGTAATACTGCGATCCGCATCCACCACCGCATTGCGCAGCAAATCAGGGGTCAGCATGCCGCCCGGCAGATCAAAACAATCATCCGCACGGCCCACAACCTCGGCCAGCACTCGCTGCGGCAAACCGCAGGAACATGGCGGGCCAAGCCGCACCAAATCATTCATCCGGTATCGGGCCATTACCTGCACATCGCGGCTAAAATCGCTGATAATCACCTCGCGCAATTCCCGATCATCGGCCACGACTGGCAGTTCAAAATGCATGGTATCTTCGCAAAGATGCAGCGCGCCTTTCTCGCAAGACACCGCAAACAGCCCCTCTGTCCCCATATAAATCTGGCCAAGGGTCAGGCCAAAATACGCTTCGATCACAACACGATCCAGCGGGTCCAATGTCTCGGCCCCGGCAAAGACACGGTGCGGACGCAGCGCCATCCCGGCATCCGCCATCATGCGCAAAATCTTTGGCGGGGCGACGATCACCGTGGGGTTAAATGCAGCCAGCCCCTCTTGCCATTCGCCACCCACATCGAAAAAGCGCAGCGACAAACGGCGCAAGCGGTTGGCACTGTCATAAAGCGGCGTATTGAGCGGCAGCAGGATCGCAACGCGATGCGTTTCACGCCAAAAACCGGGCAGCGCCTTGGCCAGGATCGTGCCCAGCCAGCGAAACCGCTCCGCCTGCGAAATCACGAATAACCCGCGATTACCGCTGGTGCCCGTACTGGCCCCGACAATGTAATCGCCAACGGTCTTATCACCTTCAAAGGCGGCCCAGCCTTGTTCATTGGTGATCCCGGCAGTGTTAAAGCGCGCAAAATCCACCATCAGCGTTGCCTTGTCGACAATTGGCAAATCCGCCAGCTTTGCCCCGGCAAAATCGCGATAAAACGGCACGTTGGGCACCACATTACGCAGCCAGCGCGACAGACGCTTCTGCTGCACGGCCTCCAGCTGCGCCCGCGACCTGATCCGCCGCGCACGCCAATAAGCGATCAACGCATGGCGCGTTTCAAACACCGCTTGGGCTCCAGTCATAGCGGGTCGGTGCAGGATCATGACACGTCATAACCTCCCCCCCGGCCTGCGCAAAGCGGCGCACAAAATCCGCGCTCTCTCGCCCGGCGGCACGATCCGACATGATCGCCGCAATGGGCAAGCCCGGCAGGCGATCCTCTAAGATAGCCGCGCACATCCATTGGGTATCCACTGCATAAAGAAGCGGTGTATCCCCCGGAAAACAAATACCAAAATGGCCCGGCGCATGGCCCGGCAAGGGTACGCCCAGAACTGACCCATCACCCAGCAGATCAAATCCTGTCCCCAAATAAAAGGGCAGATCAATGCAGGCATAATCGCGCAAATCTTCACAACGCTCTGCAAAATCATGCGGCAGAAATTCGTTGAACCCCCCGTCTTTCAACCGGCCCGACACCTGCCCATCCGTGATAAACCGGGCATTGGGCAGGTCATGCAGGTAAGACACATGATCCGCATGCAAATGGGTCACGATCACCAGCTTCACATCTTCCGGCAGAAACCCATGATCCGTCAGCAGCGCCAGCGGGCTTTCCAGCGGATGCAGCTTTGGCCCCAGCAGTGCTGCATAGGCGCGCAGCGGCAGACTGCGCGCGCCCTCATACATGCGCGGACCATAGCCTGCATCAATCAAAATAGGGCCATGCACCGGATGCTGGATCAGCCCGCAGCGCACCCGCAAATCCACCTTACGCCAAGACCCGCCCCGCAGCACAAACCGTTCCCGCGCGCGCACCGTGGCAGTATTGGCAAAAACGGGCCGGATCACAGCACACCGGGGCGCAGCGCCCCATCCTTGAATGTGCGCGCCAAACCTTCGGCAAAAGCCACTTGCGGCACCCAGCTCAGCAATCGCTCTGCCTTGGCAATATCCATCGTCTGGCGATAACGCAAAATGCCAAGCGCATAGGCGGTCACCGGCGGCTCTGGCCTGTGGGGCAGCAATTTAGCGATCCCTTCCATAGCGCGCACTGTAGCCAGCGCCGGACCAAAGGGCAAAGCGCGCCAGCGCGGCACAACGCCTGTTCGCTCGCAGGCTGCCGCAATGATCTCTGGCAGTGGCACACCCACACCGCCGCTGATATTGAACACTTCGCCTGTCACATCACTGTCTAACGCGCGCATGATTGCGGCGACGACATCATCCACATGAGTAATATCCGTGGCCCCTGCCGGATCAAACCGGGGCAAGGGACGGGTCCGGGTTACGCGCATCAAACGGGGCAACAGGGCCGTATCCCCTGCGCCATAAATCCCGCGCGGACGGATCACCACCGGGTTCAACGCCGCCCGGTCCAATACCACCCGCTCTGCCGCCAGTTTGGTACGGGCATAGTCATTCACTGGCATCGGGGCGATCTGCGCTTCGGTCAGCCCATCTTGATCCGCAAACCGGAAATAGACACTGGCGGTCGACACCTGCACAAAACGGGTCACACCTTGCTGCACCGCCAGATCCGCCAGATGGCGGGTGGCCGCGACATTCGCCGCCTCAAACGCCGCCCGCGTGCCCCATGGCGATGACAGACCCGCGCAATGCACCACCGCCGACAATGGACCAATGCGATCCGCAGTTGAGGTGGGCACCGGCCAGGCTAAATCCAACGGAACCGTGCGCAACCCACGCGCAGACAGGCGGCGCAAACCGGCGGTATTGCGGCCCGTCGCCACGACCTCTGCCCCCGCATTGTGCAAGGCCGCAGCCACATGTGACCCCAGAAACCCCGTCGCCCCTGTCACCAAAACCGTCATCAATACACCAGCGCCGCGCCGCCAAAGGACACCCCGGCAGATGTGCCCAACATCAACACCTTATCACCCCGGCGCAGGCGATCCTGCGCATGGGTCAGCGAAAACGGGATCGAGGCCGCGATCTGATTGCCCACATCGCTGCAAATATCCACCACACGGGCCGGATCAAACCCGCATTGACGGATCATCCGGGCCAAAGCCAGCGGGCTGGCCTGATGTGGGACAATCAAATCAATCTCATCACGGTGCCAGCCCACATCCGCCAAAAGCCCATCCACAAACGGTACAAAATGCTTCGCCGTCACGCGAAACAATTCCTTTCCGTCCATATCAAAGCGACTATGGGCGGCGAAATCAGCCGCTTCTGCATGAAAATCAAACCGGGTGCCGCCCGCGCCAATCCCGCAGCTTTCATAAGCGCCGGGATAGGTGCGAAACCGGGTGACCATCGCACCGGGGGTATGTTCAACCACTGCCGCCGCCGCACCATCACCAAACAAGCCCGCCACATCGGGGCGCTCTGCCCAAGGCAACCCGCGCGATGCAACCTCGGACGAGACAATCAGCGCACGGCGATAGCGGCCCGATGCCAGCAAGCCCGCACAAACCTCTAACGCGCTGACAAAGCTCAAACAGGTGCTGTTCACATCAAACGCATAAGCCGCACCATCCGCGATACCCAAACCCCGCTGATACAAAGGGGCCGTGGCCGGGATCGGCTGATACGGCACGGCAGAGGCCCCAACCACCAGATCAATATCACCCGGCTGCACACCAGCATCAGCCAATGCGGCCTTTGCGGCAGCAATACCCATCGTGATCTGGCTCTCATCGCCGGAACAATAATGGCGATTGCGGACACCAGTCAGCGCCATCACGCGGCCCGCAGGCAGCGAGAATGCTGCGTCAAACCCATCTGACGGGCGCTTTTCACGCGGCAAATATGATCCCAGTCCTAACAGCCTCATGATACGTACCGTCTCACTACATCCACGCGTGAACATTGCTCATAAGGCCGAAAAACACAAGGCGGCAATGGTCAGGATTTCCAGACCGCCCCCCGTTTCCATCCCGCGCCAGACCGCCTATACGCATGGCTATCAAGAATGAGGATGGGCAAAATGAGCAAAGCGGAAATCGGTCTGATCGGGCTTGGGACCATGGGTGCAGCACTGGCGCTGAACATCGCCGACAACGGCTTTGACATCGCGGTCTGGAATCGGACCACAGCGGTCACCCATGATTTTCACGCCAGCGCAGGCGATCTTGCCCCCCGGATCACACCAACCGATACGCTGGAAGAGCTGGTACAATCCATCGCCAAACCGCGCGCGATCATCCTGATGGTGCCAGCCGGGCAACCGGTCGATGACCAGATCGCAGCACTCCGGCCGCTCTTGGATGATGACGACCTGATCATCGACGCAGGCAACGCGAACTTCCACGACACCAACCGGCGCGCACGTGAAGCAGGCGATCTGCCTTTCCTCGGCATCGGCGTATCCGGCGGCGAAGAAGGGGCGCGCTTCGGCCCCTCCATCATGGGCGGCGGCAAGCGGGAATATTGGGACCGGGTTGCCCATATCCTGACCGCGATCTCTGCCAAACACGGCGACACACCCTGCGCCACATGGATGGGCGAAGAAGGGGCCGGGCATTTCGTCAAAGCCGTGCATAACGGGATCGAATACGCCGATATGCAAATGATCGCAGAGGTTTACGGGATCATGCGTGACGGCATGGGCATGGATAACGCCGCCATCGCCGACACCTTTGCGAAATGGGACAAGGGCGTGCTGCAAAGCTATCTGATCGAAATCTCGGGCAAGGTCGCGGCTGCGACCGATCCCAAAACAGGTGCACCAATGCTGGACGTGATCGTCGACGCGGCGGGTCAAAAAGGCACGGGACGCTGGACCGTGATCGAGGCGCAGCATCTCGCCGCCCCCATTCCCGCGATCGAGGCCGCAGTGGTCGCCCGTAACCTGTCCTCGCAACGCGAGGCACGGGCCGCAGGCGAAACCCTCTTCGGCACCGCCCCGCACCATATGCCACATGACACACTGACGCTCGACGCGCTTGAACAGGCCATGATCACCGGCAAAATCCTGTGCTACGCGCAGGGCTTCGGGATGATCGCCAAAGCATCGCAGGAATTCGGCTGGTCCCTGCCCTTGCCCGATATCGCCAAAGTCTGGCGCGCAGGCTGCATCATCCGGTCCGCGATGCTCGACGATATGGCCGCAGCCTTGGGCGAAGACGCCGCGCGGAACCTGATGTTCGCCCCGAAATTCGCCGAGCTGCTGAAATCCAATCACGCCGCATTGCGGCAAGTGGTGGCACAATCCGCGCTCCACGGCATCGCAGCCCCCGCACTCGGGTCCGGCCTCAGCTATTTCGACACGATGCGCACCGCACGCGGAACGGCCAACATGATTCAGGGGCAACGGGATTTCTTCGGCGCACACGGGTTCGCACGCACAGACGGCGGCGAAGGACATCACGGACCGTGGGGAAGCTAAGCGTCTCCACCACCCCAGCGACGCCAAAACCTTAACGCCGCTTTCAGCTTTGCACCGAACGCGGCGTTAACCCCACCCAACGCACGATAGGGTCCGATGGAATTCCGACGTGTTTCCGAAGGCATTCTAGCCGGTCAAAACCGTCCAAATCCCTATATTTACCTTTGATTCGCAGAATACGCGCCAGGCTACGCCCGACACTCCCAGCGCAACGCCACCGCACGTTGCTACCCCAGCGCATAACCCGCGCCGCGCACGGTGCGCACTGGGTCGTCGCCGCCATATTGGGTCAGCACCTTGCGCAAGCGGCCCACATGCACATCCACCGTCCGTGTGTCGACATAGATGTCACGGCCCCAGACCCGGTCCAGCAGCATGTCGCGCGACCAGACTCGGCCGGGCTTTTCCATGAATGTTGTGAGCAAACGAAACTCTGTCGGGCCAAGTTTTAAAGGCTCTTCAGCGCGGGTGACGCGATGGGTTTCGGCATCCAACACGATATCATCAAAGGTCAGCACCTGCCCCACCGTCGCCGGGCGCACGCGGCGCAGCTGGGTGCGGACACGGGCCATTAACTCAGCCACGGAATAGGGTTTGACCACATAGTCATCCGCCCCGGTTTCCAGACCGCGCACCTTGTCAACTTCTTCTGAACGGGCAGAGAGCATAATGACCGGGATCGCACGTGTATCCGGCTTGATCTTCAACCGGCGACACACTTCGATCCCCGATAAATGCGGCATCATCCAGTCCAGAACGATCACATCCGGCGTGTCTTCATCCACGCAAAGCAGGCCTTCTTCGCCATTCTCGGCGCGGCTCACCCGGAACCCTTCGGCCTCTAGGTTATAGGCGAGAACTTCACGTTGTGCCGGTTCATCCTCGACAACAAGAACATGCGGTTGCTGTGCCATTTTCTTAGCCCGGATCAGTCACATAGGCAGTTTTGTCGCTTTTGGGGCGGCTTTCATCGGGCATTTCGCCTGTCACCAGATAGATCACCTGCTCGGCCATATTGGTCGTCAGATCGCCCATGCGTTCGATGTTTTTCGCCATGAAATGCAGATGCATACAGGCGGTAATGTTACGCGGATCTTCCATCATGAAGGTCAGGAATTCGCGGAACAGCGCGTTATACATCTGATCGACTTCCTGATCACGCTGACGCACATCTTCGGCCATCTCCGCATCGCCGCGCAGATACGCATCCAGCGTATCCTTCAACATGCCCTCAACTTCGCGGGCCATACGGCGCAGCGCAACATCAGCACCGCTGACGGGGCTCATGTCCACCAGAACACTCGTGCGCTTGGCGATATTCTTGGCGTAATCCCCAATCCGCTCCAACGAGGCAGCCAATCTCAGCACCGTCAGGATCGACCGCAAATCTTTGGAAACAGGGGCCCGCAACGCGATGGTACGGGCGGCCTCTTCGTTGATTTGCATCTCAAGTGCGTCAATGGCCTTGTCGCCGCTCCGGATTTCTTCTGCGAGTTCGATATCGCGGTCGGACAGTGACTTGACCGCCTTCAGGATCGCCTCTTCAACAAGACCACCCATTTTCATGATCAATGTCGTAATCCCCTCGAGATCACGGTCATAGGCGGAAGATATATGCTGCTCATTCATTATCTTGGGTCCTCAACCAATGCGGCCAGAGATGTAGCTCTCGGTCCTGCTGTCTTCGGGGTTCGTGAAAATCTTGTCCGTGTCGCCAAACTCCACCAGATGACCAAGGTGGAAAAACGCGGTTTTCTGGCTAACGCGGGCGGCCTGCTGCATCGAATGGGTCACAATGACCACCGAATAGCTTTGGCGCAGCTCGTCGATCAGCTCTTCCACCTGTGCGGTGGCGATGGGGTCAAGCGCAGAACAGGGTTCGTCCATCAGCAGAACTTCAGGCGCGGTGGCGATGGCGCGCGCGATGCACAGGCGCTGCTGCTGGCCGCCGGACATGCCGGTGCCCGGCTGGTTCAGACGGTCCTTGGCTTCGTTCCACAGGGCCGCTTTGCGCAATGAACTTTCAACGATCTCGTCCAGCTCAGCCTTGTTGCGGGCCAGCCCGTGAATACGCGGGCCATAGGCCACGTTGTCATAGATCGACTTTGGAAACGGGTTCGGCTTTTGGAACACCATGCCCACTTTCGCGCGTAGCTGTACCGGATCGACCTTGGGATCATAGATATCTTCATTGTCGATCAGGATGTCGCCTGTCACGCGGCAGATATCAATTGTGTCGTTCATCCTGTTGATACAACGCAAGAATGTTGACTTGCCACAGCCTGACGGGCCGATGAATGCAGTCACCGTCTTGTCCGCAATTTCAACGTTTACGTCTTTGATCGCGTGGTTTTCGCCGTAGTAAACCTGCACATTGTTGGCGACGATCTTGATGTCTTGTTCCGTACTCATGGCGCGTTCAACATGTATCATATCTTCCATTAGTGTTCTCCTACCAGCGGCGTTCAAAGCGGCGACGCAAGATGATCGCGATGATGTTCATCGTCATGAGGAACAGCAGTAGAATGATAATCCCGCCCCAGGCCCGCTCATAGTAAGCCGGGTCAGCGCGTTTCGCCCATTCAAAAATCTGGGCAGGCATGGCCGAGTTCGGGTCCAGAAAGCCAGAGGCAACGCCATCAGGATAGTTGGTCGCGATATAGCCCACCATCCCGATCAGCAAAAGTGGCGCGGTTTCACCCAAGGCTTGGGCCAGACCAATGATCGTGCCGGTCAGCACGCCCGGCATCGCCAGCGGCAGCACATGGTGGAATACCGATTGCATTTTTGATGCGCCGACCCCCAATGCCGCATCGCGGATCGACGGCGGCACCGCTTTCAGTGACGCACGGGTCGAAATCACGATTGTCGGCAAGGTCATCAGCGTCAGGGTCAACCCACCCACGATGGGTGCCGATTGCGGCAAATGCGCGAACTGGATGAAAACCGACAGACCCAAGATCCCAAACACAATCGACGGCACAGCAGCGAGGTTTGAGATATTCACCTCGATCAGATCGGTCAGCCGGTTCTGCGGGGCGAATTCTTCCAGATATATAGAAGCAGCCACACCAATCGGCAGCGCCAGCAGCAGCACAACCAGCATCATAAAGAACGATCCCAGGATCGACACGCCCATCCCGGCCTGTTCAGGGCGGCTTTCAGAGGCATCCGCGCCGGTAACAAAGTCCCAGTTGAACACCCGCCCGGCAGAACCCTGTTCGACCATCACATCAATCAGATCAAGGTGTGCCGCATCAAGATTGCGGTCGCGCGCAAGATCTTCGCGCACGACCCGACCTTTGAGGTAGCCATCAACACGGGATGAGGCCAGCAGGCGAAATTCAACCGTGTCACCGATCCGGCCCGGGTTGGCGATAACAAAGTTCCGCACCTGTGCCGCAGCAGAGGATGACAGCATCTTGGTCAGGTCACCTTCGGACACGTCGCTTTCAATCCCGGCGGTCGCAGCGATCAGCGCCTCTTTGATCAGCGGATTATACCCAAAGGTCGATACTTTCTTGATATCGTCGATATTGCGTTCGCCGTTCTTATCCAGCTTTTCGGCAACCAGCTCGACCTCCAGATTGATAAAGGTCTGGGTAAAGGCAGGAATGCCGTTATGCACGATGGTCCAGACCAGCGTCAGCAGGAACAACAGGCCAACACTGATCGCGGCAATCCCATATGCCTTGAACCGGGTTTCAGCGGCGTTGCGTTTGCGGGTGCGCGCATCGGTCGACAAGAGCGATTTGCCCGTTGCGGGCCAACCGGACTCCGGGGTGGTCGTTGCGTCAGTCATTCGTACTGCTCCCGGTATTTACGGACGATATAAAGGGCAATGATGTTCAGACCCAGCGTGATGACAAAAAGCGTCATCCCCAGCGCGAAGGCCACTAGTGTTTCGGGGCTGTCAAATTCACCATCACCGGTTAGCTGGCTGACGATCTTGGCGGTCACGGTGGTCATCGCTTCGAACGGATTCATCGAAAGTGAGGCCGCAGCCCCTGCCCCAAGCACCACGATCATTGTTTCACCGATGGCGCGCGATGCGGCTAGCAGGATCGCACCAACGATGCCGGGCAGCGCAGCTGGCAGGATCACCTGTTTCACGGTCTCTGACTGCGTCGCACCAAGACCGAGAGAGCCATCGCGCATCGCCTGTGGCACAGCGTTGATGATGTCATCGGAAAGCGACGACACAAAGGGGATCAGCATCACCCCCATGACCAGCCCTGCGGTCATGGCCGCAGTGCCGCCTGTCATCCACGTGACCCCCAGCGCGCCATCCTTGCCGAACACATCCAGCAGCAATGGTCCGACCGTCAGCAGCGCAAACAGACCGTAGACAATTGTGGGGATACCGGCCAGCACCTCGATCAATGGCTTTGCCACCGACCGCACCGTTTTCGACGCGTATTCCGCCAGATAAATCGCCGAGAACAGCCCAACCGGCACCGCCACAATCAGCGCAATCAGCGAGATATAAAGCGTGCCCCAGATCAGCGGCAGAAAGCCCAGATCAGACCCGCCACCACGGCCAGAAAAGCTCGGCTCCCACCGGGTGCCAAAGAAGAAATCCATCGCAGGAAAGCGGCTCAGGAATTCGATAGTATTGAAGATCAGAGACAGCACGATCCCCAGCGTCGTCAGAACAGCGACCGAGGCGGCGGCGATCAATAACAGCTTCACCGCCTGTTCAACATAGTTCCGGGCACGAAAATCCTTGGTCGTCATGCGATAAGCAATACCGATGCACAGACAGGCAACCGCGATAACAGCAATAATCAGCAGTATGTTCCCGATACCGGCATAGTCGCGATATTGCTGGGCGAGCTGCAATGTCGTCGGGTCCACATCCGACCCCAGCGCAACACCGACCTCTGCCAGAACGTCCCGAATATTAGTGGATTCAGCACGCATATTCGCGGCATCTGCCTCGGTCATCACACCTTGGGCCACGGCGGCGTCCAACCCTTCGGCGACGCGGCGCACATCAGCCAGCGCAAGCGAGCGTTCACCGCTATCCTGCGCAATCTCGTCAGGCAAGCCAGAAGCCACAAGTGAATTGAGCACAAGAGGCTGCAAAATCAGCCAAGCTACCAGCAGGACCAGCGCAGGGCCGGCACCGGCCAGCGCGGCGTTCATCCCATAGTAATTCGGCAGCGAATGCAGGCTGCGGCGGTCACCCTCTACCGTGGCCAAGGCCCGGTGTCGGGCTGCGACATACCCCAAGCCTGCCAAGGCAATCACAATGAAGAAGATAAATGTTGCGGACATGGCAAAGCCTTTTTGGTGGGGCGGAAACACCACGCCGTTGCGCTGACGGCGTGGTGCCTTTTTTGCGAGGGCCGCAAGCGGCCATCACTGGTGAAACAGCTTAAAGTGTTTCTTCGTTTGAAACGGCGGCTTGTGTATCGGCCAGCTCTGGATCGGCAACCAGACCGTAGTTGCTAAGCGGGCCATCTGGACCAGCAATTTCATCCGCGATGAAGAATTCAGCAAATTCTTTCAGACCCGGGATCACGCCGATATGTGCTTTCTTGATGAAGAAAAACAGCGGGCGCGACACAGGGTATTCACCAGAGGCGATGGTTTCGGTCTTTGGTTCAACACCACCGATTGTCGCAACTTTCAGCGCGTTGGTGTTGTTTTCGTAGAATGCCAGACCGAATACGCCGATGCCGTTAGGGTTCGCATCAACACGGGCCAGCGTTTCTGTATAGTCGCCATCAATATCAACGGTGATGCCGTTGCCGCGCACTTCGATGCAGGCGTCTTCTGCGTCATCTTCGGACATGCCGCCAGCGATCATCGCTTCCATTGCGCCGGTGTCTTCGCAACCTTGCAGCAGCACCTTGTCTTCAAATACTTCACGTGTGCCGTGCTTGGTGCCGGGGATAAAGGCCAGGATATCCGCCGCTGGCAGATCGTCATTGAAATCAGACCATTGGGTGTGGGGGTTATCAACAACTTCGCCGCCAACCAAAACCTTTGCGCCAAGGGCGTTAAAGATGTCAGATGCTTCAAAAGCCGTGAATTCCGGGCCATCAATCTGACTTGCGAACACGATGCCATCATAGCCGATGCGGACTTCGATGATGTCTGTCACGCCGTTTTCGGTGCACAGGTCAATGTCGCTCTGGCGGATCGGACGCGAAGAATTCGCAATGTCGATGGTGTTTTCGCCAACACCTTCGCAGAACCGCTTCAGCCCAGCAGAAGAACCGCCTGATTCGACCACTGGAGTGGGAAAGTCAAAGTTTTCGCCAAAGGCTTCGGCAACGATAGAGGCATAGGGCAGCACTGTCGAAGACCCGGCAACCTGAACGTTGTCACGGGCATAAGCAGTGGTGGAAAGGGCAGCAAAAACTGCAGTCGTCGCAGTCAGTTTCATGATCGACATCAAATCACTCCTGTCAGTCAAATCTTGATCCCACGTGCGTCGCGGAACCATTGCCCTTCATCTATTTTCAACGCCAGAAGCTTTTGTGACAGTAATGTAAAAGTTTTATGACGCTCACCGTTTTTTCGATCATCCAACGGGCAGAAAGACGGATATTTTTGTGCCTTGCCCTTCTTCGCTTTCAATCAAAAGACGGCCCCGGTGGCGGTTCACAATATGTTTTACAATCGCTAACCCCAGCCCGGTCCCGCCTACCTCGCGTGAGCGGTGATTATCGACACGGTAAAACCGCTCTGTCAGGCGGGCGATGTGATGCGAGGCGATACCCTCACCCTGATCAGACACTGTGATTTCCACCCCTTCACCACGCAAGCGGGGGTGATGGCGACGTGCTTGCAGGCTGATATCAACGGCCTTGCCCGACACGCCGTATTTGATCGCGTTCTCGATAAGATTGGTAAAGACCTGCACCAATTGACCCGCGTCGCCCGGCACCATTTCGGCCGGGCTGTTCAGGTTCAACGATACCGCCACACCCGCAGCCTCTGCCTGCGGTTCCAGACCTTTGATCACCGATGACAGCAACGCGCCTAGATCAACGTGTTCACGGGGGCGGACCCGTTCATCCTCTTCCACACGGCTTAGTGACAGCAGGTCATCCACCAGCCGGGTCATCCGGCTTGCCTCGCGCGCCATGATCCCTAGGAATCGATCACGGGCGGCAGGATCATCGCGGGCCGCCCCACCCAGCGTTTCAATGAAACCCAGCAGCGCCGTCAGCGGCGTGCGCAGCTCGTGGCTGACATTCGCGACAAAATCGCGGCGCATCTTGCCTGCCTCTTCAGATGCGGTCTGATCTTCAAAAGAAAGCACGATGTCATCACCGGCGCTATCCACGACAACACGAAAAATGACGTCTTTGGCACCATCGCGGCTGGTATAACGCGTCACGACAGGCCCCTTGCCAGCGCGCACCGCAGTAATCGCATCAATCACGCTGGGTTGACGCAACACATTAATATAATGCTTGCCAACCAGGGCGGTCCCCAGGACCGCACCGATTGACTGATTACCGACACGCACACGGTCATCCCCCCCGATCAGCAAGACCGGGAACGGCAGCGCATCAATAACGGCAGCAATACCTTGTTTCGTCATGTGTGATTCCTTTTTCCGCGCCGCCTTTCTGTAGGAAAAAATTACGGTGACCACCAAGAAAATTAAATTTTTGCTAGCCGAACGCCTATTGCACGCGTAACGTTTATTTATAAAGAATAATTACAACCGCACTAAACGTTCCGAGGCCAGAAATGTCAGGTCCACCAGCAAGTGACCAGATGCCGGTACTGCCCGAAGCACTCAGAAACTTGTCGAAAAACACGCTGGTTATCGGCGATCTGGCCCGCTGGAAAGCGCAGGGGCGCGCGCTAGAGCCGTTGGACGGTCTGCAATTCATCGATGCCAGCGATTTGAACGATGACCTGCTCAATCGCAATGAACCGGAAATCATCCTGTCCCCGCTGGTCGCCGGCCATTTCGACGCGCTAGACATCGCGATGAAACTGGACATGCTGGGCTTCACCGGCCGCTACCGCGTGGTTGCCGACAATTTGCCAGACGCCGCCCTGATCCGGGCGGAAGTATGCGACCTCGCCCCGGAACTGGATTTTGACCTGCTATTGATGAGCGATGAAGCCCGGTAACGGTTCAGACCGGCCGAAGACCCTGCGCGAATCGCTTTGCGTTTTTCTGATAATGCAGCGCTGACGCTTTCAATGCCTGCACCGCGCGATCATCCAGCTGCCGCACCACTTTGCCCGGCGCCCCCATGACAAGCGATCCATCAGGAATGGTCTTGCCTTCGGTGATCAGCGCCCCAGCACCGATCAGACAATTGCGCCCGATCACCGCCCCGTTCAGCACAGTCGCCCCCATACCGATTAGGCTGTTTTCGCCAATCGTGCAGCCATGCAGCATGGCCTTGTGCCCGATCGTGCAGCCCGCACCAATTGTCATGGGAAACCCCATATCCGTATGCAGCACACAGTTTTCCTGAATATTGCTGCCGGCCCCAACTGTAATCAACTCGTTATCGCCGCGCAGCACCGCGCCAAACCAGACAGAGCTGGCCATTTCCAACCGGATCTTGCCAATCACATAAGCACCGGGGGCCACCCAGGCATCATCAGCAATGTCTGGGGTCAGGTCATCAAGGGCATATAGGTTCATGTCAGGTCTCCGAATTCGGATTGCAGGTGGCGCACATGATCCACCAATTCCGGTTGCTGCGTCCGGCGCAAACGCTCGGCGCTGATAATCGTTTTCAGCCGCTCTTCTGTCTGGTCCAGGTCATCGTTAACCAGCACATAATCATAGCCATCCCAGTGACTGATTTCGTCCCAGCTTTTCTGCATTCGGCGTTCGATCACATCCGGCGCATCCTGCCCGCGGGTGACCAGACGACGGTGCAATTCGGGGATTGAAGGCGGCAGCAGAAAGATCGACAGCACATGTTCCTGCAACGCAGAATTACTGATCTGCTGCGCGCCCTGCCAGTCCACATCAAACAAAACATCACGTCCGCTATCAATAGCGCCCTGCACCGGCGCACGGGGGGAGCCATAGTAATTCCCAAAGACTTGCGCGTGTTCCAGCATCTGCGCATCCGCCACCTGCGTCTGAAAATCAGGCACGGTGACAAAGTGATAATGCTGCCCGTCAACCTCACCCTCTCGCGGCGCGCGCGTTGTGGCAGAGACAGAGAATTGCAGCGTATCGTCCCACGCACGCAGCCGCCCGGCCAAGGTGGATTTTCCCGCCCCAGAGGGCGATGAGAGAATAATTAACAGGCCACGACGCGCCATATGCTACTCCACATTTTGAACTTGCTCACGCAACTGGTCGATCACAGCTTTCAAATCAAGCCCGATCGCCGTGAGCGGCGCCGATTGCGCCTTTGCACATAATGTATTGGCCTCGCGGTTAAATTCCTGCGCAAGGAAATCCAGTTTCCGTCCGGTCGGTTCGGCATCGTCCAGCAGCGCCCGCGCGGCGCTGACATGGGATTTCAGCCGGTCGATCTCTTCTGTGACATCGGATTTCACAGCCAGCAAGGCCAGCTCCTGCGCGATTCGCGGCTCTTCGATATCGGAAACATCCGCCATCATGCGCCGCAACGCCGCTGTCAGATTGGCCTGCACCTGCGGGGCACGTTCCGCTGCTGCTGCGGCCCCGGCGGTGGTTAATGTGTCGATTCTGTCGATCTGCTGCGCAAGGACCGCCGCCAATGTACGCCCTTCGTCCTGCCGCATGGCGATGAAATCCGCCAGCAGCAGGTCAAAATCATCCTTCAGCGCCGCGATCAGGGCAGTGTTATCATCAGCGGCTTTCGACGGGGTTATCACGCCCTTTTGGTTTAACACATCGGCGGCAGTCGGTTGCAGCAGGGCCACCCCCAGATCAAGCGCGCGGTCCTGCACCCGGCCCAGCATCTGCAACACGTCATCGAGCTGAGTTTCATTCACGATCAGGGCGTTGGCGCTGTCTTCCCGCGTCAGCCGCAGCACAAGCGTAACATTGCCGCGCCGTAATCCGCCGGTCAGTTTCGTGCGCAAAGCTGGTTCAAGCCCTTCAACGCCTTCAGGCAAACGCAGCCGCAAATCCAGCCCGCGCGCGTTCACACCACGCATTTCCCACGTCCAGGACATCGTTTCCCGCGCCCCGGTCCGACTTGCAAATGCAGTCATCGAATGGATCATAGTTTTTCACGCCTGTGTTTTTGCTGGACCCGGACCTAAGCGGAATGGCAAAAGGACACAAGTCGGCGAATTTTTGACTCAAATTAACCCGTTAACACTTTGTTAAGTGAATATTGCGGTAATCTTTGTTAAATTGACTTCAGAAATTAAACGGGGTGCGCCGCTGCTGTGCCACCAAAGCGAGAGTTGAGGTCGAAGATGAAAATCGTGGAAGATATTCCCCAGCGCCGCCGTTCGGACGTACCCGGTACGAATGATCCGGTATTGCAGAGCCTGGAAAAATACTGGCAGGCCCTGCGTCACGCGCAGCGCATTCCATCGCGCAACGATATTGAGCCAAGCCAGATCGACCGCGCCCTGCCCCATGCCTTTATCCTGCAACGGGTCGCCCCCGGCATCGCCCGGATGCGTGTGGCCGGGCAGCAATTGCACGACCTGCTGAAGATGGATGCACGCGGTATGCCGATCAGTACCTTCTTTGTGCCTGATGCCCGCGACCAACTGGCCGGGCTGATCGAGGCTGCGTTTACCGAACCGGCGATCATCTGCGCGCCGCTGACATCGCCAGGCAGTCTTGTGCGCCCGTCCCTGACCGGAAACATGATGCTGCTGCCCCTGCGCGACGACAAAGGCGAAACCAGCCGCATCCTTGGCGCCATCGTGACCGACGGTCCGGCGAGCACGCGGCCGCGTCGGTTTGCGATCACCGAAGGGGCGATGATCCGGCATGATACGCTGGGTTTGCAACTGGCCAGCGTGCAAAGCATTCCCCGCGTACCGACAGAAAAAAGACCGGACGCACAGCGCCCGGCCCTGAAATTGGTCGTCAATAACGGGTAGTTAGCCCGCTTTGGCCTGCTGCATCTTGTTGCGGCGGGCCGATAGTTCCTCGGCCACGAGGAAGGCCAGTTCCAGCGATTGCGAGGCATTCAGACGCGGATCGCAAGCGGTATGATACCGGTCGGACAGGTCTTCGTCAGTGACAGCACGGACACCACCGGTACATTCGGTCACGTCTTTGCCGGTCATCTCAAAATGCACGCCGCCGGGCACGGTGCCTTCGGCATTATGCACGGCAAAGAATTCCTTGACCTCCCGCAGCACGCTTTCGAATGGCCGTGTTTTGTAGCCGGTCGAGGATTTGATCGTATTCCCGTGCATCGCATCACAGGTCCAGACCACATTCGCACCCTCTTCCTGCACGGCACGGATCAGCCGTGGCAGATGTTCCCCGACAGCCCCGGCACCGAAGCGCGCGATCAGCGTCAGGCGGCCTGCCTCGTTTTCCGGGTTCAGCGATGCCATCAGCGCCTTGAGATGGCCGGATGTCATGCTTGGCCCGCATTTCAATCCGATTGGGTTCTGCACACCTTTGCAGAATTCCACATGTGCCCCATCAGGCTGGCGGGTCCGGTCGCCGATCCAGATCATGTGACCTGAGCCTGCAAGCATTCTGCCAGAGGTTGAATCGAGGCGGCAAAGCGCTTCTTCATACTCTAGTAACAAAGCTTCATGACTCGTAAAGAAATCGACCGTCTGAAGCTCGTGGTTCGTGTTAGTCGACAGGCCTGCGGCCTCCATAAAGTCGAGCGTATCGCTGATCCGACCCGCCATATCGCTGTATTTTTTCACCTCATTCGCGTCGGTAAAACCCAGCGTCCATTTATGCACATCATGCACATTGGCAAATCCGCCCGTCGAAAAGGCGCGCAACAGGTTCAGCGTGGCCGCAGCTTGCAGATAGGCCTGCAACATACGCTCCGGATCAGGCACACGGCTTTTTTCCGTGAAGTCGAACCCGTTAATAATGTCACCGCGGTAGCTTGGTAGCTCAACCCCGTTAACAGTTTCAGTCGGCGCCGAGCGCGGCTTGGCCATCTGCCCCGCCATGCGCCCAACTTTGACCACGGGCACTTTGGCGCCATAGGTCAGCACCATCGCCATCTGCAGCATCACTTTGAACGTGTCTCGGATGCCATCGGCAGAGAATTCAGCAAAGCTTTCGGCGCAATCGCCGCCTTGCAGTAAAAACGCTTCGCCCCGGCTGACCGCAGCCAGCTGTTTTGTCAGATTGCGTGCTTCGCCGGCAAAAACCAACGGTGGATAGCTGGCAAGACGACTTTCAACAGCGCTGAGTGCCGCAGGATCGGTATACTCAGGCATCTGCACCCGGGGCTTTTTGCGCCAGTCAGATTTTTGCCAGTCAGTCATTGTTTTGCTCCATATCAGGTGATCGAACAGTGCCGCATACACCGTCGACGGAAGCCTATAACCCGCACAACCACGCGGGCCAACGGTTAATTACCATATTTTGTGTCCGAATATTGCGCTTTGTTTACGAAAAGTTGCGCAGCGGGTGTGCACAGGGCAGGAACGCACCCCCGACAGCGATCCAAGCGACGCTTTGCCCCTTGAACGCATCAGGCAAAACTGTTGAGGTCTGTCGGTCATCCAAGTGTCGGACCCATCACATGAGTATCGAACCGCAAATCGTCGCAGTTGAACATAGCGGAAAGCCCCGGCGCTTTGTGTTTGTGTTGATGCAAAGCTTTACCATGCTCTGTTTTGCCAGCGCGATTGAAAGCCTGCGCATCGCCAATCGGACCGCTGGAAAGCAGCTATATACATGGTCGATCATCGGTGAAGACGGCGAGGCGGTCGCATGTTCCAACGGGTCTGTCTTTCAGCTTGAGGGCCCCCTGCGCGAGTTAGAGCGCGACGACACGATCATGCTCTGCGGTGGGATCGACGTGCAAAAGGCCACAACAAAGCGCCTGCTGAACTGGCTGCGACGCGAGGCGCGGCGTGGTGTGACCATCGCCGGGCTTTGTACCGCAGGCTATTCGATGGCAAAGGCCGGTTTGTTGGATGGGCAGCGCGCCACGATCCACTGGGAAAACCAAGACAGCTTTATTGAGGAGTTCGACAACGTCGAACTGACGAAATCGGTCTTTGTGGTCGATGGCAATCGCATCACCACCGCAGGCGGCACTGCATCCATTGATCTGATGCTGAAAATCGTGGCCGATGATCATGGCGAGGATCTGGCCAATGCGGTCGCCGACATCCTGATCTATTCCGCGATCCGCACCGATCAGGACACGCAGCGCCTGTCGATCCCAACCCGGATCGGCGTCCGCCATCCGAAATTGTCCCGCGTCATCCAGATGATGGAACTGAATATCGAAGAACCGATCAGCCCGGCCATTCTTGCAAAAGACGTCGGCATGTCGACCCGCCAGTTGGAACGCCTGTTTCGCCGTTACCTGTCGCGTAGCCCCAAACGTTACTACATGGAATTGCGCCTGCAAAAGGCGCGCAACCTGCTGATGCAGACGGATATGACGGTGATCAATGTCGCACTGGCCTGCGGCTTTGCCTCGCCTTCGCATTTCTCCAAATGCTACCGGTCACATTACGACACGACCCCCTACCGCGAGCGCGGCAGCCATGCGACGCGCCTGACCGTCTGACAGGGCACGTGCCTAACGATTCTTCTTGCTTTTCTTTTGGAAAACGCCTGATAGGCTGCAGTTTACAAAAAAGACAAACAATTGGGAGAAGACAATGAAAAACCTGATGATGGCGACTGCCGCCACAGCCATGGCCGCAAGCGGTGCCTTTGCCGCTGGTCACGCCGAAGAGATCAAGATCGGGGTGATCCTCGGCTTTACCGGGCCACTGGAATCAATCACCCCCGCGATGGGTGCCGGTGCGGAACTGGCCATGTCAGAGGTAAACGCATCCGGTGCGCTGCTGGATGGAGCCACAGTAACATCAGTCCGTGGTGACAGTACCTGCATTGACGCTGGTGCCGCAGCAGCCGCCGCAGAGCGTCTGATCACATCTGACAAGGTAAACGCGCTGATGGGTGCCGATTGTTCCGGCGTGACCGGCGCGATCCTGCAGAACGTGGCGCGCCCAAACGGGGTCGTGATGATCTCTCCCTCTGCGACATCGCCGGGTCTGTCCACCGCCGAAGATGACGGTTTGTTCTTCCGCACAGCACCGTCTGATGCGCGTCAAGGTGTGATCATGACCGAGATCCTGCAGGATCGTGGCGTGTCCGAAGTCGCCGTGACATATACGAATAACGACTATGGCAAGGGTCTGGCTGATGCATTTCAGGCAGCCTTTGAAGCCGCAGGCGGTACCGTCACCATCTCTGCCGCGCATGAAGACGGTAAGGCTGACTATTCGTCAGAAGTCGGCGCGCTGGCCTCTGCGGGGGGCGAGGTGCTTGTCGTGGCCGGTTATGTGGACCAAGGCGGTTCCGGCGTGATCCGTTCGGCGCTGGATACCGGCGCTTTCGATACATTCTACATGCCAGACGGCATGGTCGGTGCTGCCCTGAACGACAACTTCGGTGATGAACTCGAAGGTTCTTATGGTTCCTACCCCGGAACAGACAGCGCGGGTGCTGCGCAATTCATGACATTGGCCGAAGAAGCCGGTTTTGATGGAACCAGCACATTCGCACCCGAATCTTATGATGCGGCAGCACTGATCATGCTGGCGATGCAGGCGGCCGGGTCTTCTGCTTCGGCTGATTTCAAGGATCACGTGTTCGATGTGGCCAACGCACCCGGCACGGAGATTTTCCCAGGTGAGTTGCAAAAAGGATTGGAGCTTCTCGCAGCTGGTGAAGACATCGACTATGTTGGCGCATCCGCCGTGGAACTGATCGGACCCGGCGAATCGGCTGGCAACTTTCAAGAGATCGAATTCGCCGATGGTGTTTATTCCACAATCAGCTATCGCTAAGATCGGCTGACATGATTAAAGCGGCGCGGGCTTGTCCTGCGCCGCTTTGGTAATCTAAGGCACGTGAAAGAGGCCTTCGAAAGGGACATTGATGATCGTTGTCGAAAACCTGGTGAAGACCTTTGGCGGTTTTCGTGCCGTTGACGGTGCATCTTTGCGGATCGAGGAAGGCACAATTACCGGGCTGATCGGGCCGAATGGCGCCGGCAAGACAACGCTTTTCAATGTGATCGCCGGTGTTTTGAAACCCAGCGCTGGCCGGGTCACGATGCAAGGCGAAGATATCACCGGCCTGCCCCCACATGACCTGTTTCATAAGGGTTTGCTGCGCACTTTTCAGATCGCGCACGAGTTTTCATCCATGAGCGTCCGCGAGAATCTGATGATGGTGCCGGGTGGCCAGTCGGGTGAAAAACTGTGGAACACTTGGTTCGGTCGCAAACGGATCGCAGATGAGGAACGCGCGCTGCGCGCCAAGGCGGATGAGGTGATCGAATTCCTGACCATCGACCACCTGAAAGAAGAGAAGGCAGGTAACCTGTCAGGCGGCCAGAAAAAGCTGCTGGAACTGGGCCGCACCATGATGGTGGATGCCAAGATTGTCTTTCTTGATGAGGTCGGCGCAGGCGTAAACCGTACCCTTTTGAACACAATAGGGGACGCGATTATCCGCCTGAATCAGGAGAGGAACTATACTTTTGTTGTGATTGAGCATGACATGGATTTTATCGGTCGCCTGTGTGAACCCGTCATCTGTATGGCGGAGGGCCACGTTTTGGCCGAAGGGTCCTTGGCTGAAATCAAGGCCAATGAACAGGTGATCGAGGCTTATCTCGGCACCGGATTGAAGAACAAAGACAAGGTAAGTGCGACATGAAATTTTTGCTGACCATCATTCTGGGGGCCGCCCTGGGCGCCGCAGGGACGCTGTACTGGATCTATGGCAACTATGCCGACCCCTCTGAGCAGGCGCTGATGCGTGACACGCTGACGACCTATATGCCCTTTCTCGAAGAGTATGTGAATCAGTGATAAAAACCGCCTATCAGGACGGCCGGGGTAATAAAGACCGGTCCATCACCAAAGACGGTGGCAGTACGCTTGACACGGTGACCCGGCGTTCTGGAGGCACAACTGGAACGGCTGGGGAGCCGTTCCTGATCGGCGACGCCATGACCGGCGGTTATGGCAAAGGCCCCGATATTTTACATGGCTGCACGATTGCCGCCGAAAGGGGCGAAATCACCGTGATCGTCGGCCCCAATGGTGCCGGTAAGTCCACGGCGATGAAAGCCGTGTTCGGGATGCTGAACGTGAACAAGGGCGCCGTCCGGCTGGATGGCGAAGACATCACCCACCTGTCGCCGCAGCAGCGCGTTGTCAAAGGCATGGGGTTTGTGCCCCAGGTCGCCAATATCTTCACCTCGATGACGGTCGAGGAAAACCTGGAAATGGGTGCCTTTATCCGCCGCGACGATTTCAGCGACACGATGGCGCAGATCTATGACCTGTTTCCGATCCTGAAGGAAAAACGCCATCAGGCGGCGGGCGAATTGTCGGGTGGGCAACGTCAGCAGGTTGCCGTGGGCCGCGCCCTCATGACCCAGCCCAAGGTGCTGATGCTGGACGAACCCACTGCGGGCGTGTCGCCCATCGTGATGGACGAGTTGTTCGACCGGATCATCGAGGTCGCCCGCACCGGCATCCCGATCCTGATGGTGGAACAGAACGCCCGGCAAGCGCTTGAAATCGCGGATAAAGCCTATGTGCTGGTCCAGGGGCGCAATGCGCATACCGGCACGGGCAAGGAACTGCTGGCTGATCCGGAAGTGCGGCGGAGTTTTCTGGGCGGATGAGCGTTGCTCTGCCATCTGGCGTTGGCGCTGCGATAGTCACGTTCGCAGCTTGTCTTGCGGGTGAGGCGCGCGCCGGCTCATGTACACTTATGCAGCAATGTGAAGTGACCACGATCTGTGAGAGCGAAGAGATGACCTTGGATTGGTCGACAGACACCAAAGATGCGATAACGCTGAACGGAAAAGCTGTGGCCGCCCGGTGGCTCAGCGAGTCGACAGTTTTGGATGAATTGACGATCGGCCAATCCGACTTTCAAATAGTCGCGCCCGGCCCCATGGTGACTGTGTCTGAAGATCGGCTGTCCATTCTTATCTTCCCGTCTGAGACACCGGGAAATGTCATTCTGACTGCGACGAGTATACCGCGCAGATACACCGAATATGAGGGTTCCTTGAACAATCGTACTGTTTTTCATGGCCTGTGTGAGGGGCTTTTTTGAATGGATATCCTCAACGCCCTTGTGGCCCTCGCCAATTTCGTCATCGTTCCCGGGCTCGCCTATGGCGCGCAACTGGCCATCGGCGCGCTTGGTGTCACCCTGATCTATGGTATCCTGCGCTTTTCCAACTTTGCCCATGGCGACACGATGGCTTTTGGCACCGCGATCACCATCATCGGCACCAATGCGCTGCTGGCGCTTGGGATCACCTTTGGTCCGCTGCCGACCGCCCTGCTGGCCCTGCCCTTCGGGATCGGCGTGACGATCCTGCTGGTGCTGGGCATCGACTGGCTGGTTTATAAATTCTACCGCGATCAGAAAGCCGCGCCGGTGATCCTTGTGATCGTATCGATGGGCGTGATGTTCGTGATGAACGGGATCGTGCGTTTTGTCATTGGGGTTAATGATATCCGCTTTGCTGATGGTGAGCGGTTCCTGATCAGCGCCCGCGATTTCAAGACGATGACCGGTTTGGATGAAGGTCTGGCGATCAAAACCACACAGGCGATTACCGTGGTCGTCGCCGTGATCGTCGTCGCCCTGCTCTTCTGGTTCCTGAACAGGACCCGCACCGGAAAGTCCATGCGCGCTTTTTCCGATAACGAGGATCTGGCGCTGCTGTCGGGCATCAATCCCGACTGGGTGGTCAAGGTGACCTGGATGATCGTCGCCGCACTGGCGACGACGGCTGGTGTGCTGTACGGGCTGGATAAGTCATTCAAGGCCTTCACCTATTTCCAACTGCTGCTGCCGATCTTTGCCGCCGCCATCGTGGGGGGACTTGGCAATCCGCTGGGGGCCATCGCGGGCGGTTTCGTTATCGCGTTCAGCGAGGTCACAATCACCTATGCGTGGAAAAAAGTGCTGGTCTACCTGCTGCCGGAAAGCCTTGAACCGGACGGGCTGGTGCAGCTGATGTCCACCGATTACAAATTCGCCGTCAGCTTTGCGATCCTGATCATCGTGCTGCTTTTCAAGCCGACCGGCCTGTTCAAGGGGCAATCCGTATGAACCCTGCTGTCAAAAATCCGCTACTTTTTGCCGGTGTCGCGCTGCTGATCCTTGGGACTGGCATTGTGCAAGGCGCGAATACCGCCCTGCTGATCGTGAATATGGGGCTAATCTCAGCTATCATGGCGCTGGGTGTGAACCTGCAATGGGGCTTTGCCGGGCTGTTCAACATTGGGGTCATGGGCTTTGTGGCGCTTGGTGGGCTGGCGACAGTGCTGGTGTCTATGCCGCCTGCGCCGGGGGCCTGGGCTTCGGGCGGCGCATGGCGGATCATTCTAGGTCTGTTTTTGGGCGCTGCGACTCTGGTAGCGGCAGTCATGGTGCAAAAACGTCTGAAGGGCCGGAGCAAGCTGCTGCTGACCTTGGCGATCCTCATCGTGGGCTTTTTCATCTTCCGTGCGGTGTTTGACGGTGGTGTCGCCTTTGTCGAAGCAATCACCCCTGCATCAACCGGTAATATCGGCGGGCTGAACCCCGGCGGGGCGGAGAATTACCGCGATTGGGGCTGGCTGACGCTGGTCGCCTGGCCCATGGGTGGTGTCATTGCGGCCGGGGCGGCTTGGATCATTGGAAAAACGGCCCTTGGTCTGCGATCTGACTATTTGGCCATTGCCACACTGGGCATTGCCGAGATCATTATCGCCATTCTAAAGAACGAGGATTGGCTGGCACGTGGAGTCAAGAACACGATCGGTCTGCCCCGGCCTGTGCCTTATGAGGTTGATCTGCAAAGCGATCCGAGTTTCGTTGAACGCGCCGCGAGCCTTGGGCTGGATCCGGTCACCGCCTCGACGCTTTTCACAAAAACCGGCTATGCGGTTTTATTCACTATTGTGCTGCTGATCTTGCTCTGGTTGGCGCAAAAGGCGCTGCACAGCCCCTGGGGCCGTATGATGCGCGCGATCCGCGACAATGAAACCGCGGCCGAGGCGATGGGTAAAGATGTGACCGCCCGACATTTGCAGGTCTTCATCCTCGGCTCTGCTATCTGCGGTATCGCCGGCGCGATGATGACCACGCTGGACGGGCAGTTGACCCCCACCTCCTACCAACCGTTACGCTATACATTCCTTATCTGGGTGATGGTGATTGTGGGCGGCTCTGGCAATAATTTTGGGGCTGTGCTGGGCGGCATGCTGATCTGGTGGCTGTGGGTGATGGTCGAACCGCTTGGGCTGGGGTTGATGAACATCGTCGCAGGTTTTCTGGCCGAGGACAGCCCCCTGCGTGACACGCTGATCGAAAGTGCCGCCCATATGCGTTTGCTCACGATGGGGGTGATCATGCTGTTGGTTCTGCGGTTCAGCCCGCGCGGGCTGATCCCGGAACGGTAGTGTCAGGGCATCGGGCCGCGCTATCACAGATATCTGCCGATGCGGCCCCTTGATGATTGAACGGTGGAATCCACCCGGTTGCGCGTGTAAACCGTTCGAAACGGCGCAGTAATCGGGGATACTATGGCTTGGATCTTTCGCTGGCTTGTCAGGCTGGCCTCCGGTTTGATCTTTTTGACCGTGGCGGCGCTGGTGCTGGCCTATTACTTCGCATCGCGCTCTTTGCCTGATTACAACGCGACCAGCACGGTGGCGGGGATCAGCGCCCCGGTTGAGATCGTGCGCGACAACGCGAATGTGCCGCATATCTTTGGCAGCTCTGACGCAGACGCCTATTTCGGGCTAGGCTATGCCCATGCACAGGACAGGCTGTGGCAGATGACGATGCTGCGCCGTACCGCGCAGGGCCGCCTGTCAGAGCTGTTTGGCGAACGCACCTTGCCCATCGACGAAGTGTTGCGTCGGTTTGACCTTTACAATCTGTCGGTCGCATCGGTCGCTGCACAGGATGACCGAACCAAGGCCGCGTTGCAGGCCTATTCCGCCGGGGTGAATGCTTGGCTAGAAGAAGTTAATACCGGCGCGCGCGGGCGTGGTGCGCCTGAAATGTGGCTGTTCAGCCATCCTGTGGCGCCGTGGCAACCGGCTGATTCTATTGCCATCCTCAAGCTGATGGCACTGCAACTGACGTCGCATTTGGAAAATGAAGTGCTGCGCGCAAGGACCTCGCTGCTGATCGACAATGACCGGTTGCGGGATATTTTGCCCGACGATCCGAGCCAAGGGATTGCCGCGCTGCCGGAATATGCACAGCTGGTGCCCGGTGTGCCGCAGTTTACCCCAAGCACCTACGCGGCCCGTGATCCGCTATTCCCGGTCAAGCCGCGCGCGCTGGCGGGTGCATCGAACGCATGGGCCGCGAATGCCACGCGTTCTGCCACGGGTGCGACGCTCTTGGCGAATGATCCGCATCTGGAACTGACTGCGCCAAGCATCTGGTATCTAGCCCGGATGGAGCTGTCCTCTGGCGGGGTAATTGGCGGGACGATCCCCGGGATGCCGGTGATCCTGACCGGGCGAAGCGCCAATTTGGGTTGGGGGATCACAACCGCCTATGTGGACGATCAGGATATCCTGATTGAAGAAATTAACCCCGATAATCCTAATGAATATCGCGGCCCCGATGGATGGGAGCCGTTCCGCAAGCGCGACAGCATCGTCAACGTCAAGGACGCCCCTGCCGTAACGCTGCGCCTGCGCTGGACGGCAAATGGTCCCGTAATGCCGCGCACCCAGTTCGATCTGGGGACAATCACCCCGCCCGGCCATGTGACCGCCATCGCGTGGAGCGCGCTTTCCGACCGTGACCCGTCCATGTCTGCGGCCATAGCCGTAATGTATACGCATAACGTCGAAGATGCGATTGCGGCGGGTGAAAATTACATCGCCCCCGCCCAGAACCTTGTTCTGGCAGACCGCAACCGGATCGCGATGAAAACAATCGGCGCCCTGCCCGCCCGCAGCGCGGATCACCAAAGTCAGGGACGTTATCCCGCTTTTGGCTATCTCCGCGAAAACCGCTGGCAAGGCCGCTTTCCCTATAGCGATAATCCGGAATTCACCGACCCCGATGGCGGGATCATCGGGAACACCAATAACAAAACCACTGACCGCCCCTTTCCGCATCATGTGTCTTTCACTTGGGGTGATACCCAGCGGATCAATCGCTGGCGGCGGCTGATGCAGGCGCGTGGGGTGCATACCCGCGACAGCTTTATCGAGGCACAGTTGGACACGGTCAGCTTTACCGCGCGCAGCCTGCTGACCCTGATGGGGGCTGATCTGTGGTACACCGGTGATGCAGCCCCCATTGGCACGCCAGAGCGCAAGCGCCAGGTCGCGCTGGAACTGCTGTCGAACTGGAACGGCGAGATGAACGAGCATCTGCCGGAACCGCTGATCTATGCCACATGGCTGCGAATTTTTCATGATCGTCTGATCCGGGACGAGTTGGGGCCGCTGGCGCGTGAATTCACACATGCTGATCCGGTCTTTATTGAGCGGGTGTTCCGGGACATCAACGGGGCCTCTATCTGGTGCGACGTCATCCAATCCGCCCCGTTGGAGACCTGCACCGATATCGCCAGACAGTCGCTGGATGCGGCGATCCTGTGGATCAATGAACATCATGGTGAGGCGATTGAGGCGGTTCGCTGGGGCGATGCCCATCAGGCGACCCATGATCACCCGGTGCTGGGTGAAACCCCGATGCTGAAATGGGTCGTGAATATTCGCCAGTCGACCAGCGGTGGCGATCACACGATGCAACGGGCCCGCACTTCCGGCACCGGACTGAACCCGTTCGAAAACGTGCATGCGGCGGGCTATCGTGGGGTTTATGATTTCGCGGATCCTGAAAGCTCTGTCTTTATTTCGGCGACCGGTCAGTCTGGGCATCCGTTGTCGCGGTATTACGACAATCTGGGCGAGCTGTGGCGGCGGGGTGAATACATCCCGATGTCGCTTGATCCTGACCTCGCCCGTGCGGCGGCGGTGGGCGTGACGGTGCTGCGGCCGGAGGAGTAATGTGGGCGGAATGTGCGCATAGCCTGCAAGTGTTTGATATTGATTGTAAAAATACAAACGTGGCAAAGCGGAAACGCATCGGATTTGCGTCGGACTTCCATCGGACTTTTGAACACGGTGCTGTTGTGATCCGTTAACCCCGGTACTGTACCGCGCTGTTGCGAAATATCTGGTTGCAGGACCGTGCGCCGGATCTTGGCCAGCCTGTCGCGATGAAGTTGGGACCCGAGCGTGTGATCTGAAAGTGGTCGGACCCTGGTTGGAGCACCGCAATCGGTTTTGGTGTGAGACAGATTTGTGTACAGCAGGACGTTGGCCGAAACGGTCGTTCAAGCAAGATGCAGCGATTGGCTCTTCAGAGCCCAGACCTACCAATGCTGCATGTTTTATCGATGACCGCTTTGACAATTAGTCGGAAAGTCCTGCGGATAATCGTCTATCCCACAAACTCCAGCCTAGTTGCCCCAAAAGGTCCTGTTTTGCTGCTTTGATTGCATCTGGGTGAGACCCAAAAGCAGCAAAGGTGTCTGGCAAGCGTTCTAAATATGCAAACTCAGATTTAATCATGTGGGCGAACTCTTTGGGTTTGAGTTCGGACCTCGCGCTTTCTAGGATTCCTGTATGTATCCAATTAGAAACTACCTTACCATCCAAAACCATAGTTCGGCCATCTCGCCCAAATAGCAGCGCATAGAGTATTCCAAGCTGCCAAAGATCTGCACGGGTAAAGCTTAGTCTGTCGAGATATCCCTTTAATGCTCTGTCTCGGGAGTAACTTTCATGTTCGCCATCCCGAAAGACACAATATCGGCGAAGTTGGTCTGAACATGAATCATCTGCATGGGACAGGAACTCTAGAAAGTATGCTAGCGGGCCCGCTCCCTCCGAATTGCCACCGAAAGTTAGATTGAGTGCTAGAAGTGCATCGCACCAGGCGTCGATGACTGTTTTGGTACTTTCGACAATCTGAATCCCTTTCTTGTTCACTTCCGCAATAAACTGTTTTTCATCAAAGAAGGACGCACCTACTTGGAAAACAAAGCTGATCCCTCCATCGGAAGAGAAGCCTAGTAGGTCACTCCGTAGGGAGCCTGCAAGCCGTTCGAGTCCCGCATCAATATCTTCTTGGCCCCAACTCTCCACTCGAATGAGGCCTGGCAACAAATGGGCAACGTCGGTAACGTCAAGTGGCGAAACAGCGGTAATGCTGATCATGTCATCTTGAAGAATTTTAGTCGATTCATCAGATTCGGCAAGAGTTCTAGGTATCTCCAAGACCTCATTGTAGAAATCGAATTTACCGCCATTTTCAGTTGCCCGAAAGGAACGTGTGTGCGGATGCCTCGCAACGACACCTGTTTCCTTTAGGCCTATGTTGGTGCCGCCTGGTCGAGCTTCGAGTAGATCAACGTCTTCATTGCTTAGGTACCTGGACGGAAATAGCAGTGGTCCCTTGGTTCCATTTACCTTGATCCTGCGCATGCTGTTGCGGATCACTACCCAGAAGGCTTGACTGTCAGACTCCCAAAAAACCTTCGTTTTGTGCTGTGCTTCACGCAATTCATTCAGTGCAAATCCGGCAGAAATTACATCTTTAAAGGATTCTGCATTGCGAGGCTTTTGAGAAGGATGGCGATATTGATCTTTGCCTTGGTTGGTCCAAGACGTAACCTCTCTGAGGTATTCTTCGGTTTCTTTCGGTGTTTCGTTTCTGACATACCGAACAACCGGGATATCTGAAACATGAATTCTCCGAACTGGAGATTGATCGGTAAGTGACCACAGGTCGAGATGATGGTGGTCGATCATCCAGACCATTTTATCGGAGTCGCCCGGCGCATCATGTAAAGGGCCCATGTCGCATTGCGGAGAGTAACGAAATGCAAAGCGACCATCTGGGCTGGGTCCGAAGAGCGGTTTTGCCCCCCAAGGCGAGAACTCAATGGGATGGAAGGCATGTTCTCTATTTTGAACGTCAAATGAAATCATGCCAGCGCTGGTACCTAGGATTTCGTGGGTTCTTTTGTCACCAAAGCTTGATGCAATCAGTCCCCAAACCGTTCCATCGACATCTTCAAAAACAGAGCCATCGACATATGCACAACCTGGCGGCGCCGGATATGGGAATGGTTGAGATGGGATCTCGCTATAGCTTACAACTTCAGCGTATTCTTGTTGATCCTTCGGTTTGCTTAGTTCTGGGACGTATAGAGGTGCTGTGGTCCAAAGAAGATTTAAGGTTTCCGCATCCAAGAAATGTAAAATACGGTCCATGAACTGGATTGCGAGAATGCCATTTAAGGGCAGGTGCGTGACAGTGTATGCCTGAAATGGAAGAGAGACGCGCCTGAGCTCCTTCCCTTCAACAAGATCGTAAACCGCTAGTTCAGTACTTTCGCCTTTCTCTTTGCTGGCATACTTCGATGCCGACATGCAAAAAAGCTGCGTTTTACTACGCGAAACACTTCTTACGCTTGAAGTCAAAAATGGGCGCAGCAGAAATCTCCGAGACCCATCGTCATTCAGCACATCAACGAACTGCATGCTGTGCTGGCCAAAGTCTTTAATCACTAGAGCATGTTGCACTCAATGGCCCTCATATCCTGCGGCCTTGAAGTAGTTGTAGCACTCTTCGTCTGAGAAAAG
>NZ_JBJMBF010000023.1:0-56871 GCF_046640325.1 Loktanella agnita
TGGCGATACCAGCCCGCCATGCTGAGAAACGACGAAAAACTCTGGCCCTCAGTGGCAGAAGGTTGGGTAGCAGAGCACGCGATAGTAGAGTTCCATATTTAAATGGTTTCCACGGCGGTCAAAGATCGTCTGTATGTGGTTTTGGTGTCGATCTTTGTCGTGTTGGAATATAACGACCTTTCCGTTGCTGACGAAGAATTTCCAGTCATCAGCAGAAAAACCGTCGCCGTCGCTGAGGTCTTCTTCGAGATAGACCTGTTTTGGGAATATCTCATACCACCACAGCGCTAAGCGCCGACTATGAATGCGTTCGAACCACTTGTTCGCCCGAGCCTTCATCAGCTCTTGCTGCGCGTGGACTAAAGGCAAGGTCACCGGCATGTTGGTCCCCGAGCTATGGTTCGACTTGAACCAATACCTGCCGCTGGCGACCTCGCCAGGCTTTGGGATATCCGCAGTCGTTGATGCCCATACCACACGCGGAATGCGGACCTTTTCCGTCAGATAGTGGGACGCATATTTTCTCGACCCCAGTTTGTCTGAGGTGGACACGATCGGGATCGGTGCAAAAAATTTGAATAAGAGCTGCTTTTCGGTGAACGTTCCCGGCTGCAGAAGGTTTGGCAGGCGTCCGTGACGCTTCATATAAACATCGCATGATCGTCGGAGCGCAGGTCGAAAATCTGACCCTAATACATCGATTCCTCTCAAATATCCTGTAGGGGGATTCTTATGTATGCCATGCAGCCCGAGGTCGCTGATCACGTTAAGGCTGAATGTAATGAATGACTTAAGATTGGTTTGCATATTGTGACATTATTACTGAGTTACAGAACACTGGTATTGCAGTCTGCATGTTGTCGAACGATGCTTGGACTTTCAAGTGATTGGCCAGTAATTTGCGATTTTTGGCTTTTGCTGCCTCTACATCCATGCAATAGGGACGTGCCAACGATGCCAGCATGGGAGACCGGATGATGCAGATTCGTGAGGCACTTACCTTTGATGATGTTCTACTTGTGCCGGGGGCATCTAGCGTGCTGCCGTCGACCGCGGATACCCGCACGAAGGTGACCCGCACGATCAGTATGAATATACCGCTTTTGTCCAGCGCGATGGATACGGTCACGGAAAGCCGCATGGCGATTGCGATGGCGCAGGCCGGTGGCATTGGTGTTGTGCACAAGAACCTGAGCCTTGACGCGCAGGCCGAGGAAATCCGCCGGGTGAAGCGGTTTGTTTCGGGTACGGTTTACAACCCGGTGACCCTGCGCCCCGATCAGACGTTGGCCGACGCTAAGGCGCTGATGGATCGCTATCGGATCACTGGCTTCCCAGTGGTGGGCGAGGGTGGCAAAGTCGTTGGGATTGTCACCAACCGCGACATGCGCTTTGCAAGCGATGACATGACACCGGTCAGTGTGATGATGACTTCTGACAATCTGGCGATCCTGATTGAACCTGCTGATCTGGACGAGGCACGCTCGCTGATGCAGGCCCGCCGGATCGAGAAGCTGCTGATTACCGATGAAAAGGGCAAGCTGACGGGGCTGTTGACGCTGAAGGACAGCGAACAGGCGGTTCTGAACCCAATGGCCTGCAAGGATGAGCTAGGCCGGTTGCGTGCTGCTGCCGCGACTGGTGTGGGCGATGCCGGGTTTGAACGCGCAGAGGCGTTGATCGAGGCTGGCGTTGATCTGATCGTGGTCGATACCGCCCATGGCCATTCCGAAGGTGTCGCCCGCACGGTGGAACGTGTGAAAGCATTGTCTGGTGCAGTGCAGATCGTTGCGGGGAATATCGCCACGGGTGCGGCTGTGAAGGCATTGATTGATGCCGGTGCGGATGCGGTGAAGGTCGGGATCGGACCTGGGTCTATTTGTACGACGCGGATGGTGGCTGGTGTCGGTGTGCCGCAACTGACCGCGGTCATGGATTGTGCCGCCGCCGCAGGTGATGTGCCTGTTATCGCAGATGGCGGCATCAAGTTTTCGGGCGATTTCGCCAAGGCGATTGCCGCAGGCGCATCTTGCACGATGGTGGGGTCAATGATCGCCGGCACGGATGAATCCCCCGGTGAGGTGATCCTGTATCAAGGTCGGTCGTTCAAGTCGTATCGCGGGATGGGGAGCCTTGGCGCGATGGCCAGCGGCTCTGCCGACCGGTATTTCCAGAAGGAAGCGGCCAGCGACAAACTGGTGCCTGAAGGGATCGAGGGGCAGGTGCCTTACAAAGGGTCGGCGCATGCAGTGGTGCATCAGCTGGTCGGCGGGCTGCGCGCCGCGATGGGCTATACCGGCAATGCGACAGTGGATGAGATGCGCAAGAACTGCGAATTTGTGAAGATCACTGGTGCCGGGCTGAAGGAAAGCCACGTGCACGACGTGCAGATCACTCGCGAAAGCCCGAACTACCGCGTCGGGTAGGTTGGGGCATCGGCGGTGCCGTCACCATCACAAGGGGCGGCACCTTAGGTTCAGGCAGCGGCCCGCCCCCGTCGCCGCCATAGCATTTTAACGACCCCGAAACTTGCCACGATAAGCGCAGCAATCGTGGCGATATAAAACAGCCCACCATCGCTTGTGGAGCGTGGGGCCAACCCAGCTACGCGACCGTCGAAGAACGGTTGGATATAAAAGAAGTCCGGATCCCGCGTCAGTCTTTCGTCGCCGATGGCGTCTTCTGCGATATCATCATAGGCGGTGTTGGTGCTGTGCTGCCCGTTGATGTTGAAGATCGGGCTGATCTCACCAATTGCGGCTGCGTTGTCGATCAGCCAATCTGTGAATTTCTCGGCGTCACGTTCCCGCACCACGATGGCAGATTTGACCACACGTTCATTGCCCGTGGCTGCCGGATCGAAAAGTAGCCACATGACCCGTGCATTCGGGTCATTCTCATTGTCTTTATAAAGGGTGTAGGTGTAGCGGTTGTTGATCTGCGCCGCGATATTCACCTCTTTAGCCGGTCCCAGATCGGCAGGGTCGAAATCGCCCAAGGCGACAGCCTGCGGCGGGTCACCGGCGAGAGCGTCCGCGCGCGCAGCTTGGATACCGTTTTCAGTATTTTGCAGAAAATATCCTGCCCCAAGCAGTAAGGCGGCAATGATGAAGTACCCGACGGGCGGAAGGCGGAGAAAAAGACGGAGCATGTTGGTGAATCCCAGCGCGTTCAATTGTCGCCATTTTTAGGGGCAATCACGGCAAAGGTGTGGCATTGATTTGCGCATTTCTGGATTGTTCGTCGATTGCGCACAATCTTGCGGCCTCTGGCTGTTCCCCGAGGGACCCGATAAGACCCGATCCATGTTCAGCCCAGATACCCATCAGTTTCGGAGAATAACGCAATGACCCCCGGTGCCCGCGTCGCTGCCGCCATCACTATTCTTGATCAGATCAAGGCGGGCATGGTGGCCGAACAGGCCTTGACCAGCTGGGCCCGCGCTAGCCGCTTTGCCGGGTCCAAGGATCGCGCTGCAGTACGGGATCATGTGTTTGATGTGTTGCGCGCGCGTCGATCGCTGGGCGATGGGGCTGGGCGTTCACTGATGATACGGCTTTTGCAGCGTGATGGTGAGCCGGTTGAAACGTATTTCGACGGTGTAGGTCACGCCCCAGCACCGCTGACCGAAGCAGAGCAGGTGGTGCTGTCGCAGCCATTGACGCTAGGCGATGCTGCGGCCTGTGATCTGCCGGATTGGTTATGGCCCATTTGGCAGGACAGTTTGGGTGATGCCGCTATGCCCGCCGCAGTGGCGCAGCAGGCGCGTGCGGATGTGTTCTTGCGGGTCAATCGTCGGCGGGGATCGGTCACGGCCGCAATTGCGGCATTGGCGGAGGATCAGATCGTGGCGGTTCAGCATGACACGATCGAAGGGTGCTTGCGTGTGACTACAAATGCACGTCGGATCAAATCCGCTGCCGCATATCGCGATGGGTTGGTAGAGCTACAAGACGCCGCATCGCAATTCGCGGTCGCTGCAGTTTCGGTGAAAAAGGGCGCGCGGGTACTGGATTATTGCGCTGGCGGCGGCGGTAAGGCGCTGGCATTTGCTGATCGCTACGCAGCACAGGTCTTTGCCCATGACGTGGCCCCGCAACGGATGCAAGATATTCCGGCGCGCGCGGCGCGGGCCAAGGTTGGCATCACATTGATTCAAAATGCTGATCTGGCAAATTCAGGTCTGTTCGATCTTGTTTTTTGCGATGCACCTTGCAGCGGTAGCGGCACGTGGCGGCGTGCGCCTGATGCCAAATGGCGGTTGGTGCAGACGCGGTTGGATGCGCTTACCAATCTGCAGCAAGAGGTGATTGCCAGCGCCGCCGTTCAAGTTGCGCCCGGTGGCACGCTGGTTTACGCGACCTGTTCTGTTCTCAAACCAGAAAATGATGGAATTATCGCACAGTTTCTATCTACCTATCCGGAATGGGTAATTAACCTTCGTCATCAATTGTTGCCGGGATTAGATGGGGATGGCTTTTTCCTGTGTGGGCTGACCCGCCGTTAATGCAACCCTTGATTGTTATCTTGATTTGAATATGCCAGCTTAAGGAATGATTAATCTTTGTCGGGGTAATCGGGAATTGTATTGAGCGACGAGGTCTGATGTGCCAACCGATCAATTTATTGATATGAACAGTGACATAAAGTCGGCGCGTATACCCGTTTGGTCCGCCATTTCGCTTGCTGCGGCGATCTGCTTGGGACTGGCTCTCGTAGTGCAGGTTACTGCCGTGCAATTCGGTTTGATGATCTGCGGTGGTATCATGCTGCTGCTTGGGATCGGGCTATTTGTCGAAGCTTATCGGACAGGTTCGCGCGAAATGCAGGTGGGGTTGCTGACTCAGGATCTGATCGCGCATGAGGCGGATAGTGCTTTTCTGACGAGTGCAGAAGGGGTTATCCGTTATGCTAATCCTGCCGCCACTAAACGGTTCGGTGATTTTCAAGGCAGCCCTTTGCGTGATGTCTTTGCCCGTATGCTAGCCAAACCGGAGCCGGTATTACAGCGCATGATGGCAAGGGTAGCCCTTGGCGGCGCGGCAAAAGAAGATATCGTAACGCGGCGTGGCCATTTCAGGCTTTCGGTTACGGCGTTCGCGTCAGATAGTATGATGTGGCGGCTTGATGATCTGAGCGAGGGTGCCAATGCAGGCCCTGGGCTGACCGAATCCCCAGCGGGCGGACCCCCGGTGATGACGGTCGGGGCGAATGGCGCGGTGCAGCGTATGAATGAGCCCCTTCGGACGCTGCTGGGTGGCCGCCCGAGAACGCTGGAAGAGGTGTTTACTGATCTTCCATTGCGTTCGGGGCAAATCCACATTGTGCAGACCGCTGGCGGGCAGGTCAGCGCGGTTGTCGCCCAGATTGATGTCAGCGAAGGCGCAAGCGATATTTATGTTCTGCCAGCCGAAACTGTTCCCGCACCCCGTCAGATTGGCGCAGGTTGGGATGCGATCGAGGATCTGCCGGTGCCGCTGCTGAAGATCGCGACAGAAGGGGCTGTGCTTGCATCGAACCGCGAAGCGCGTCAGTTATTAAGTGTAACGGACACAGACGGAATGCGGCTATCTGACTTGCTGGACGGGCTGGGACGCCCGCTGAGCGATTGGCTACGTGAGGCCTCAGAGGGGCGCGGAGGGAATGTATCGCAGTTTCTGCGCGGGCGTGGTGAAAATCAGGACACTTTCGTGCAGGTCACGTTGAATATTGCGGGTATGCCGACGGACGTCCATCTGATTGCTGTGCTGAACGATGTGACCGAACTAAAGACGCTTGAGGCACAATTTGTGCAGAGTCAGAAAATGCAAGCGATTGGTCAGCTTGCCGGTGGCGTGGCGCATGATTTCAACAACCTGCTGACCGCGATTTCTGGTCATTGTGATCTGCTGCTGCTGCGTCATGACGAAGGTGATCAAAACTATGGTGATTTGATCCAGATACACCAAAACGCGAATCGCGCGGCCAGCCTTGTGGGCCAATTGCTCGCCTTTTCCCGCAAGCAGAACTTGCAGCCAGAGATCATCGACCTGCGCGATACGCTGTCTGACCTGACACATTTGCTTAATCGTCTGGTCGGTGAAAAAGTCACCTTGTCCCTGCAACATGACCCGGCCCTTGCGCAGATCAAGGCAGATAAACGGCAGTTGGAACAGGTGCTTATGAACCTTGTGGTCAATGCCCGTGACGCCATGCAGGGATCGGGTGAGATTGAGGTCGTGACCGAGAACCTGACGTTAAAAGAACAGATGGTCCGCGACCGCGCCATTATTCCGCCGGGCGAATATGTGGTGGTCAAGGTGATCGACAAGGGGCATGGGATTCCGCCTGAAAAGCTGCCCAAGATATTCGAACCATTTTACACGACAAAACGCACGGGCGAGGGCACCGGGCTGGGCCTGTCCACCGCCTATGGCATCGTGAAACAGACCGGCGGCTATATTTTCGCCGAAAGTGAAGTTGGCAAAGGCACGCAATTCTCGCTTCTTTTCCCCAGCTATGACTTGCCGGTTGCAGAACCGCTTTCGATTTCGTCACCGCCGCCGGAACTGACAGGCGGCAAGCTTGATGGGGTGGTGCTTTTGGTCGAGGACGAGGCACCCGTGCGGGCTTTTGCGTCGCGCGCGTTGCGGCTACGCGGTTACACCGTGCTGGAGGCTGATTGCGCAGAGGCGGCATTAGAAATGTTAAAAGACGATGAACTGAAGGTCGATGTCTTCGTCACGGATGTGATCATGCCCGGCATGGACGGGCCGACCTGGGTGCGCAAGGCACTGACAGACAGGCCTGAAACCAAGGTTGTCTTTGTTTCGGGCTATGCTGAGGATGCCTTTGCCGACGACAAATCGCGGATCCCGAATTCAGTCTTCCTGCCAAAACCATTTTCGCTGAACACTCTGACGCAGACGGTTCAGGCGCAGATGCAGGACAGCGTGAACGCGTAAGCTAGAGGCCGCGCTTCTGGCGCAGCCCCTGTTATGGGCGAGTTACGCTGACTCGCTCTGTTCAGACAGGGCAACCAGATGCGCGGCTGACCCGGTCAGTGCGGCGTAATCATCCTCGATCACATGCACGGCGAAATTGCTCATGAACCCGGCGAAACGACCCTTGTCGCGGAACGCATCGCCAAAACCGAAATTCATCAGATGCGGTGCAAAGGCACGGGCAACACCGCCGACCAGATAGACTCCGCCAAAGGGCAGTTGGATCAAAGAGAGATTACCGCAGACCGTGCCAAGCATTTGTGTGAAAAGGCGCGCTGCCTCTTCGGCGCGTTTGTCGCTGCCATCAGTGCAAGATTGCATGATATCCTTGGCGGTACGTTCGCTGGGCGCGCCTGCTTCCTTACTGAGGAAGGCGTAAACCCGCTCAAGTCCGCGCCCCGAAAGCACGTCTTCCACTGCTGGAAACCCATGCGCGGTTGATACGAACTGGCAGAGCCGCAGCTCCATTTCGTTTCGGATTGGCAGGTTGGCATGTCCGCATTCTGATGGCGCGACGATCCGCCCTTGTGCCAGTTCGAAGACGGGCGCGGCGTTGAATCCGGTGCCCACCCCAACCACAAGCCGCGCGGCATTGGGCTGACCTTCTGGTCCGGGCAGAATGCTGCGGATATGCGAAGCGTCCAGATGCCCAAGCGCATGGCCCTGCGCCTGTAAATCGTTCAGGATCGCGACAGTTTCGGCCTTTGTCGCCCGCGCCAGCGTTTCCTTGTCGATAGTCCAATCCAGATTGGTCATATTTGCGCGACCCTCGCGGACGGGACCAGCGACGGCAACACAGGCGGCCTTGGGGTCGACCCCGCCTTCATCGGCGATATAGCGTTGCAGAACGGATTCCAGACCGGGGAACTGTGTATTGCTGTAGCGCCGGATCGTGCCTGCGACGATCTGCCGTCCGTCGGCTAGCGCCACGCGCGTGTTTGTCCCGCCGATATCGGCGACGAGTGAGTAGGTATCCGCAGGGTGGCCCATATTTTTATTCCGTAATCGCCGCTTTGAGCGCGTGATAGGATGCTTTCGGCGTCCGCTTCAAGCTGTCGAAATCGACATGCACCATTCCGAAACGCTTTTCATAACCAAATGCCCATTCGTAGTTGTCGAGCAGCGACCAGTAGAAGAAGCCATGCACATTCGCGCCGTCTGCAATGGCCCGCTTTGCGGCCAATATATGATCCGATACAAATTGCGTGCGCTCCGGATCGTAGACCGCCCCGTTTTCGACCTTGTCATTCCAAGCCATCCCGTTTTCCGTGACATAAAGCGGCATATCACCCACATAATCCTTGGCCATGCGGGTCAGAAAGTGGTGCATCCCGTCGGGAAAGATTTCCCAGCCCATCTGGGTCTGCGGCAAATCACCGGGCACGTCGGCGACTGAGGGCCAGGCCGTGCTATCGTCAGCACGTATCTGATGTCGCGTATAGTAATTTACGCCCAGCCAATCGATCTTTTGGCTGATCTGCGCCATATCATCCTGCCAGTTTGCGGGCATATGCGGACCGAATCCTTCCAGCGCGGCTGCGGGGTAGGTGCCTTTGGTGATTGCCTCGATAAACCACCGGTTAAAGATTGCGTCTTGCCGATCGGCAGCGGCGATGGATGTGGCGCTGTCATCGGCGGGGCTGCTGTGATCGAAATTCAGCACGATGCCGCAGTTATCCATGCCTTTTGCGCGCAGACGTGTCATCGCTTCGCCATGAGCGAGCAGGATATGGTGCATCGCCCGCGCGGTGGCGCGGATGTCGCGCAAACCGGGTGCGTGATGACCAAGGAAATGCGACAGGAACGCGACACACCAAGGTTCGTTGATGGTTGCAATTGCGTGCACCCGATCCCCGATCCGGTCGGTGATCACATCGGTGTAATCGCCAAAGGCAAGTGTGGTATCCCGATTGGTCCAGCCACCCTGATCGGCGAGCGCCGAGGGCAGTTCCCAATGGTAAAGCGTCTGAAACGGCTTCAGGCCGCGCTCCAGCATCGCGTCGACTAACCTGTCATAGAAATCAAGCCCTTCCGGGTTGACGGTCCGCCCGTCCGGCATGACCCGTGCCCATGATGTGGAAAACCGGTAAGCGTCCATTCCGGCATCTTTCAGCAGGTCGAGATCTTCTTCGTAGCGATGGTAGTGATCACAGGCCAGCGCGCCGCTTTCTGCCCGCACAACATTGCCGGGCGTGGCTGCGAATGTATCCCAATGGGTTGGTCCCGCGCCCCCGAATTGATGACCCTCGATCTGATAGGCGGCGGTTGCAGCCCCAAAGAGAAACCCTTGGGGAAAGTCAGCACGTTTGAAATTCATATCAGTCCTTTCGTGGGGCCGGGCCAGTGGAGCGCCCCACAATCAATTCAGCTTCGAGAAGTTTGGTTTGCGGCGGCTGCCCGGGGTTGGCGATTGCGTGCAAGAGCATTTCAGCAAGTTCCCGCCCTGCGTCCCTGACAGAAGAACGTGTGGAGGTGAAAATCGGGATGTCGTCGCTGTTTTTGAGGTAAGAGAGCGCATCATCATGGGTGATGACAGACACATCATGCCCCATGCGCAGGCCTGCTTCGTCCAGCGCGCGACGGATGCCAAGGGCGGGAATCATCGAAGAGCACAGGATCGCAGTGGGCGGATCGGGCATCGCCAGCAATGCGCGGGTGCTGATGCATCCGTAATCTTCTGTCATTTCATCGGATCGCATGAGTGCAGGGTCGATTGGAATGCCAGCGGCGGTCAGCGCGTCTTCATATCCGGCACGTCTGCGGCACGCGAAATCCATTATTTCGATCCCGTTGATCAATGCGATTCGGCGATGGCCCAGCTCAATCAGATAGGCGGTGGCGCGTTCAAACGCTCTGCGATTGGTGACGTCCAGCCAAGTATAGGGCAGGGTGCAATTGCTGGAACGGCCATGCACAGCAAAGGGGAGGTCAAGCTCAACCAAAAGTGGAATGCGCGAGTCGTTAATCAGGGGGCCATGTACGACGATTCCGTCGACGGATTTCCGCGATTTCAGCCCGCGATAGACCTGTTCTTCGGCGGAATCATCCACGATGGACAGGATCATTTCATAGCCTTGGCGGGCATAGGCTTCGCCTGCACCAGCGATGAAATCGCCAAAAATCGGGTTCACCATTTCATGTTTGGTCGAGGTCGGGATCACATGTCCGATCGTCAACGCCTTGCCTGTTGCCAGACCTTTTGCGCGGTTGCTGGGTCGGTACTGAAACTTGCTCGCGGCCTGTTGAACCCGCTCGCGGGTTTCTGCGCTGACCTCGGGGTAGCCGTTCAGCGCCCGGCTGACCGTGGTCTGACTTAGCCCCAAATTCTTTGAAAGTTCCTTGAGGTTCATAAAGGCGGTCACTCATTTTTTGCGTTGACGCATTCAGGGGGCAGACAGGCGGTGGTCGCCGCGCTAAAGTGGTCCCGTAATCGTTTCAGTAAACGCGGTCCCTGGAAATTCCAAGTATTTTTTGACCGCAGTGTTTTGTTGACAGTCGTGTCGAGTTCATCAAGTGTAGCGCCATCCAAAGCGCTTTGGGGTTTTGATTCCGAGGTGTCAATTGGGAAATGGACGGATAAGCCATCTATTGCAATTTACGCGCATCAAGCGCGATTGGGAGGACGATCAATGAATACAAAACTGTATGCCAGCGTAGCAGCGGTTGCCCTGTGCGCAGGTGCCGCGCAAGCAGAACAGATCACCGTTTTTGGCCCTTGGTTGGGCCCGGATCAGGCGAATGTTGAACAGGTGCTTGCTGCTTTTGCCGAAGCCTCTGGCCATGACGTGCGCTACTCTGGTTCTGACAGCTTTGAACAGCAGATCGTGATTGATGCCGAAGCGGGCTCTGCCCCGAATGTCTCTGTGTTTCCGCAACCCGGTCTGGCATCGGACATGGCGTCGCGCGGGTTTCTGACACCGCTGCGCGCCGAAACGGCTGGCTGGCTGCGTGACAACTATGCCGCGGGTGAAAGCTGGGTTGATTTGGGCACATATGCCGATGAGAACGGCGATGATCAGCTGTACGGCTTTTTCTACAAAGTCGATGTGAAATCACTGGTTTGGTACAACCCTGAGAATTTTGAAGACGCGGGTTACGACGTGCCCGATACCATGGAAGAGCTGAAAGCGCTGTCCGATCAGATCGTGGCCGATGGTGAAACACCATGGTGCATCGGGCTGGGTTCCGGCGGTGCGACAGGCTGGCCTGCGACCGATTGGGTTGAAGACATGATGCTGCGTACGCAGCCGCCCGAAGTCTATGACGCTTGGGTCAGCAATGAACTGTCCTTTAACTCACCCGAAGTGATCGGTGCTATCGAAGAGTTCGGCGCCTTTGCCCGGAACGATGATTACGTTGCTGGCGGTAGCGGTGCGGTGGCCACGACTGATTTTCGTGACAGCCCCAAGGGTCTCTTTTCTTCGCCGCCACAGTGCTACATGCACCGTCAGGCTTCTTTCATCCCAGCCTTCTTTGGTGATGATATCTCGGTCGGTGAAGATGCGGATTTCTTTTACTTCCCTGCCTATGAGGGCAAGGATCTGGGCGCACCGGTGCTGGGTGCAGGCACCCTCTGGGCGATCACAAACGAAAGCGATGCCGCGCATGAGCTGATTGCGTTCCTGCAGACCCCAGAAGCGCATGAAATCTGGATGGGCTTGGGTGGTTTCCTGACACCGCACAAAGGTGTGGATAGTGCTGCATTCGGCGATCCAACCCTGAGCAAGATGAACGACATCCTGTTGAACGCCACGACTTTCCGCTTTGACGCATCTGACCTGATGCCTGGCGGCGTGGGTGCTGGCAGCTTCTGGACCGGTATGGTGGATTACGCTGGCGGTGCTGATGCAATTGCGGTCGCAGCTGATATTCAGGCGTCCTGGGACGCGCTGAAGTAAGGGTTTCTGTAAGATCGGGACAATCCGGCGCTGTCGGGTTGTCCTTTTAATATTGTCCGGGGAGGGGGCTATGCATCCTGCGCTACTTGGTCTGGTGACCATTCTGATCGGTGTCAGCGGATGTGTTGGGTATTTCTACTTTTCCAACGTCATTCTCGATAGGTTCATCTTCCCTGCAAAGGGCGAACATGCCGGGCGCAATATCAATCGCGCCAATATGGTCCGCCCTTGGCTCTTTCTTTTTCCCGCAATTTTGGCGCTTGGCCTTTATCTGGCCTATCCGGTGATCGAAACCCTGCGCCTGTCCTTTACGGACCGTAATCAGGGCGGCGCGTTTGTCGGCTTTGCCAATTACCGCCAGATGATGAACGAGCCCAAGTTCTGGGAGGCCATGCGCAACAACATGCTTTGGCTGATCGTGGTGCCTGCGGCGTCAACGGCTTTCGGTTTGCTGGTGGCCCAACTGACCGACCGGATCAAATGGGGCAGCATCGCCAAATCGTTGATCTTTATGCCAATGGCGATTTCCTTTGTTGGCGCATCGGTGATTTTCAAGCTGATCTACGACACACGGCCCGCCGAGCAGAACCAGATCGGTGTGCTGAACGCGATCTGGTTGCAGTTTGACGGCGGGATTGGGTCTTTTCTGATCTTGCGCATTGTGCCTGTCGCGATGCTGGTTTGCTTTGCCCTGTTCGTCGCCTACTTTGTGTGGGCCTTCGTGAAGCCGCTTCTGGGCCCTGAGCGTGCGCGCATGCCGGGCTGGGGAATGGCGCTTCGCGCTGTTGCCGGGGCAGGGGGCGCTTACCTGATTTTTCTCGCTCTGGGGTCAATCTTAGGTCTGTTCACAGCGACATTCCCCTATGGTGAGCCGCAGACGTGGTTGACGATCCCGTTCTGGAACTCGTTTTTTCTGATGGTGGTGCTGATCTGGATTCAGACTGGTTTCGCTATGGTGATCCTGTCGGCGGCCTTGCGCGGTATTCCCGAAGAAACGATTGAGGCTGCAATCATTGATGGGGCAAACCCGTTTCAGGTGTTTTTCAAAATCAAGATGCCGCAGATATCGGGTACAATTGTTGTCGTCTGGACGACGATTACACTGGTGGTGCTCAAGGTTTTCGACATCGTTTTCGCCATGACAAACGGCCAATGGGGCACGCAGGTTTTGGCAAATTACATGTATACGCAGCTATTCGTGACCCGCGATTGGGGCGTTGGATCGGCGAGCGCGATGATGATTATGCTGCTGGTTAGCCCGATCCTGATTTGGAACGTCTATAACGCCCGCAAGGAGATGCGCTGATGGCCCGCGACTGGACAGGAGCTTGGCATGGATAATATCGCAGGCAGCAAATCCGGCCTGACGTGGGCTGTGCATATATCGGTCGTGCTCTTGGTGGCCCTGTGGCTTTTCCCGACGGTCGGGCTGCTGGTGTCATCGTTTCGGACGTCTGATCAGATATCTGGTTCAGGATGGTGGCAATCGCTGTTTGCGATTGAGCAGAACCTTACCTTGCGCGCGGCAGATCCTGATGATGAGGGTACTCAAGAGCTGATAGATGGGGTTTACACCGTTGCGGGCAACCTGTTCGGGACCGCAGGTGATGCTGACATCAGCGTCTGGGGCAGTTCATCCCGGGCGATTGACGCCTATGCGCCGGGCGAAACCGCCGATTTGGGTGATGGCGAAACCATGACCGTCGCGACCAATGGTGACTATGTCTGGACCGCATCCGAAGCCCTGACCGGGCGCGGACAGCGTGTGTTCGTCACCGCCGAAACGCCGCCAGAATTTACGCTGGATAATTATGAGCAGGTGTTGCTGAGTGGAAATAGCACGGACAGCATGGCCAAGGCGTTTTTCAATACATTGACTGTGACCATACCCGCGACAATCATCCCTATCGTGATTGCCGCTTTCGCAGCCTATGCGCTTGCCTGGATGGATTTCCCCGGACGGGCGCTGCTGATCGCGATTATCGTGGGGCTGTTGGTCGTGCCGTTACAGCTTGCGCTGATCCCGCTGTTGAAGCTTCACCTCGATATTGGGATCGGAAAGGGGTATTTGGGCACTTGGATGGCCCATACCGGCTTTGGCCTTCCTTTGGCTATATACCTACTGCGTAACTATATGGTCGGTCTGCCCCGTGACATCATCGAGAATGCCAAGGTGGACGGGGCGACGGATTTCCAGATCTTTACCAAGATTATTCTGCCGCTCAGCTTTCCTGCACTGGCGTCATTTGCAATCTTTCAGTTCCTTTGGACGTGGAATGACCTGCTTGTGGCCAAGGTGTTCCTGATCGATGCAACGGGTGACACAACGGTCATGACCAACCAGATCGTCGAGCTGTTGGGGACGCGCGGCGGGAATTGGGAAATCCTTGCCACGGCAGCTTTCGTGTCGATTGCGGTGCCATTGGCGGTTTTCTTTGCCATGCAGAAATACCTTGTTCGGGGTTTGCTGGCAGGATCGGTGAAATAATGACAACCGTCCCGGACCCGATCCGGGACCTCAACTAAGCAACCCCGACAGGTCCCGGCGCATGGCCGGGACGGGCGTTCTACAGGAATAGAAGCGATGAGTACGGCCTTGGCCCCACAAACAGAAATTGCCATCGACAAGAATTGGTGGCGCGGTGCGGTGATCTATCAGATTTATCCGCGCAGTTATCAGGACAGCAATGGCGATGGTGTTGGTGACCTGTTGGGAATCGTCCAGCGCCTGCCTTACATCGCATCGCTGGGTGTGGATGCGATCTGGATATCGCCATTCTTCACGTCGCCGATGAAGGATTTCGGCTATGACGTAAGCGATTATTGCGACGTGGACCCGATGTTCGGCACGTTGGCCGACTTTGACGCGGTGGTGGAAACCGCCCACCGTCTGGGCGTTCGGGTGATGATCGATCTTGTGCTTAGCCACACAAGCGACCAGCATCCTTGGTTTGCGGAAAGTCGGGCTGACAAAACCAACGCAAAATCCAACTGGTACGTCTGGTCCGACCCGAAGCCTGACGGCACGCCGCCGAATAACTGGCTGTCGATCTTTGGTGGCTCAGCTTGGCATTGGGATGCCCGGCGCGAACAATACTATCTGCATAACTTCCTCACATCCCAGCCCGACCTGAACTTTCACGAACCTGCGGTGCAAGATGCATTGCTTGACGTGGCCCGCTTCTGGCTGAACCGGGGGTGTGATGGGTTCCGCCTTGATACGATCAATTTCTATATGCATGATCAGCAGTTGCGGAATAATCCGCCCCTAGCGCCCGAGCGTCGGAATGCGACGATTGCACCATCGGTGAACCCCTATAATCACCAAGAGCATCTTTACGACAAGAATCAGCCGGAAAACTTTGATTTTCTGCGGAAATTACGCGCAGTGATGGAGCCTTTTGGCGCGGCGGCCGTGGGCGAGGTGGGCGATGCTCAACGCGGGCTTGAGATCATGGGCGAATATACTGCCGGTAATGATCTGATGCAGATGTGTTACGCTTTTGAATTCCTCGCCAAGGATCAACCGACCGCTGCCCGGATTGCTGATGTCATGGCACAGGTCGATAAGGTCGCTGCCGATGGCTGGGCCTGCTGGGCGTTTTCCAATCATGACGTGGTGCGCCATGCCAGCCGCTGGGACCTGCCGCCCGCCGCCCAGCGCATGTTTGCAACGCTAATCATGTGTCTACGTGGTTCGGTTTGCCTGTATCAGGGTGAAGAACTGGGCCTGCCAGAGGCAAATGTGCCTTTTGAGGCTTTGCAGGACCCCTACGGCATTGAATTCTGGCCTGAATTCAAAGGGCGCGATGGGTGCCGCACACCCATGGTGTGGGATCCGAGCAATCAGAACGGCGGTTTTTCTGAACATCAACCATGGCTGCCCGTCGCGTCGGAGCATCTGCAATTATCGGTCGGCGCGCAGGAAGACGATCCGGCCGCATTGCTGCATCATTATCGTCGCGCAACTGCTTTCCGCCGCAACCACCCGGCACTGAGTGTCGGCGAACATGATGGCTTGCGGGCTACGGGGGATGTGGTGTTCTTTACCCGAATCCACGAAAACCAGACAATTTTCTGCGCATTCAATGTCAGCGAGACTCCATCGGATTTTGACATGCCTGCCGGGGAGTGGACACCAATCGGTGCCGAACTGGGTGGCGCGCATGTGTCAGCGGATGGCAGGTTACATCTGGGGCCATGGCAAGTGTGCCTTGCGCTGAAGACTTGAAATATAGGGGGGTGAGAAATGGCTGATCTGAAACTGACGGAAGTCGCCAAGACCTATGGTGGTACGGTCGATGTGCTCAAGCATATCAATCTGGACATTAAAAAGGGCGAACTAATCGTCTTTGTCGGTCCGTCGGGCTGCGGGAAATCAACGCTGCTGCGGATGATCGCCGGGCTTGAAAAGATCACCAGCGGGACGTTGGAAATCGACGGAGGGATCGTTAATGACGTCCCGCCGGCCCAGCGGGGGATCGCCATGGTGTTCCAGTCCTATGCGCTTTATCCGCATATGACGGTGCGCGATAACATGTCCTTTGCGTTGAAACTGGCTAAGAAAACCCCGGATGAGATTGATGCCGCCGTGTCCAAGGCAGCGCGCATCCTACAGCTGGAACCCTATCTGGATCGGCTGCCCAAGGCCCTGTCAGGCGGGCAGCGCCAGCGGGTGGCTATTGGTCGGTCCATCGTGCGCGACCCCAAGGTCTATCTGTTCGATGAACCGCTTTCGAACCTTGATGCGGCCCTGCGTGTGGCCACCCGGATTGAGATTGCGCAGCTCAAGGAATCAATGCCTGACAGCACGATGATCTATGTGACCCATGATCAGGTAGAGGCGATGACACTGGCCACCCGGATCGTGGTACTGGCCAATAAGGGCATTGCCCAGGTGGGAACGCCGCTGGAACTATATGAACGGCCCGAAAATGAATTCGTGGCCCAGTTCATAGGTTCGCCCGCGATGAACCTGTTTGCTGGCGAGATTATCGAGACAGGCGCGCAGACCGTGGTCAAATTGAACGAGGGCGGTATTGCCCGCTCGATGTTGCCGACAAAAAGTTCGGACTTGGGCCTGCGAGTGAACGTCGGCGTGCGGCCCGAGGATATGGTGCTGACTGAGGGTGAGGATTACCTGTTTGCCGACACAGTCAGCATCGTGGAAGCATTGGGCGAGGTGACACAGCTTTATTTCGAACCACCAAAGGCGGACGAGGACACGAACACCGTGATTGCCAAACTACAGGGCATTCATATGGATATCCGTGGCAGGGCATTGCGCTTTCAGGCGGATCCAGCAAAAGTGCAGATATTCCACAATGGCCATTCGCTCTATTATCGTGATGGCGGACCTGCTCTGGTCAAATCCGCCTGAGGAGAACATAGATCGAACCGCGCCAAAACACACTGAAAGCCGCCCTTCAAGCCGGGCATGTACAATATGGGCTGTGGATATCGTCCGGGTCGCCGGTGGTGGCCGAGATTGCGGGCTGCGCGGGCTTTGACTGGTGTCTGATTGATGGGGAGCATGGGCCAAATACACTGGCAACCATGTTACCGCAGCTACAGGCGTTGGACGCGGCAGGCACACAGGCTGTCATTCGAGTTGCAGCGCCTGAGGTGTGGATGATCAAGCAGGCGCTTGATCTGGGGTGCCAGACTTTACTGGTGCCGCTGGTGCATGACGGGGACACAGCAACAAAGATCGCACGTGCCATGCGCTATCCGCCAGAGGGGATCAGGGGCGTTGGCGCGGCGATGGCCCGCGCATCCCGTTTTGGCGCGGTGACCAATTATGTCCGCGCTGCCAATGATCAAGTTTGTTTACTGGTGCAGGCGGAAAGCGCCGCAGCGCTGCAGAACATTGACGCAATCGCGGCGACGCCCGGCGTTGATGGGGTGTTTGTCGGCCCTGCCGATCTGTCTGCCGATATGGGCTATCCGGGGCAGTTGGACCATCCGGAGGTCGTGGCCGCAATAGATCACATGATTGCGCGCATCGTTGCGGCCGGAAAGGTTGCCGGGATAATCACATTCGATGACGCCCGCCTGAAAGACTATGTCCAGAAAGGTGTTACTTTCCTGGGTGTTGGTGGCGATAATATGGTGCTTCGGCGCGGGCTAGAGGCGTTGTTGCACACCGCCAAAGAGTAAACTTAAACCGCGTTTGCGCGCTTGATCTGAGCTTTCACATCATGCTCTGTGAGAGGTGCAGCCTTTGCCTGCATTCGGACAAAGGCTGAAGGGGGTTACCCCCGGCGGCGGCGTCCGGTCCGCGCGCGGCCTTCGCCTTCTTTCACGGGGGCACGGTTGAAACGAATCCAGTCGCCGCCTGAAGGATCATTGTTGGTCAGGAAGTTGGCCGCGCGGATTGCCTCCATCTCTGAGCCGGCTTTGGGCTTTGTCGAGCCCATGCCGAACATGGTGACAAAGGCTTCATCATCCATATCCTCGGGCAGAATAATGCCTGCTGCCGCGATTTCCGCCCGCTTCTCGGCGATTTTTGTTGGGCCGACGGGCAGGGCGATGGGGTTCATAATGGCAGAGGTCATACCCGTGGCCATCGCCATCGGCAGAAAGGCGTTATTGATCCCGTGCCTGTTTGGCAGGCCAAAGCTGATATTTGACGCGCCACAGGTTGTGTTCACGCCCAGTTCATCGCGCAGGCGACGGACCAATGTGAAAACTTGCAGGCCCGCGGTGGCCATTGCACCAATCGGCATGACGAGCGGATCAACCACGATGTCATGGGCTGGAATGCCGAAATCAGCGGCGCGCTCTACGATTTTCTTGGCGACAGCAAAGCGCACTTCCGGGTCTTCGCTGATCCCTGTGTCATCGTTGGAAATGGCGACCACAGGTACATTGTATTTCTTGACCAGCGGCAGAACCAGTTCCAGCCGTTCCTCCTCGCCAGTGACCGAGTTGAGCAGGGGGCGACCTTCGGCGGCTGCCAGCCCGTTTTCCAGCGCGCCGGGGACCGAACTGTCGATGCAAAGCGGGGTATCCACGACAGCCTGCACACGCTTGACCATCTCTGTCATCAGCGGCGGTTCGACAAAGTTGTTATCGGCATAGCGCGGGTCTTCGGCCATTTTATTCGAAAAGACAGCGCCAGAGTTCACGTCCAAAACATTTGCCCCAGCGGCAGCTTGCGCAATTGCGTCGGCCTCGACCCTGCTGAAATCGCCTTGCTCTAGCTCGGCAGCCAGAATCTTGCGTCCCGTTGGGTTGATCCGCTCGCCGATCACGCAAAAGGGCTGATCAAAGCCGATGATTGCGGTCTTGGTTTTGGACTCGATTACTGTGCGGGTCATGGTGTGGCTCCTTCAAGGCGCTTCAGGTGATCCAGTAGCGCGGTATCGGTGAAATCTGCAAGCGTGGCCGAAGCCCCTGCCTGGGTCAGTTGATCATGCGACAAGCTGGTGCGCAGACCATAGGTGAACAGCCCCGCGGCGCGCGCAGCAAGGATGCCGGATGGGCTGTCCTCAAACGCGATTGCGGTTGCAGGGTCGGTCCCCAAACGTGCTAGGGCTTCTAGATAGGGGGCCGGGTCAGGTTTTCCAGCGCTGCATTCATCGCCGATGACAAGCGTATCAAAGGCCGTGCTGAGCCCGATAGCAGATAGCATAGCGTCAGCATTGATCCGGGGCGCGTTGGTGACAACCGCGCAAACCCAGCCATTCTGCTTGGCTAATGCAAGAAGGTCCATCAGACCGGCAGTCGGCTTGGCGGCGGCGCCGAGCCTTTCACGAAACATCGCCTCTTTGCGGTCTGAAAGAGATTGCGCATCGCCGTCGGGCAGAAAATCTGCAAAGATCGCTGCATTCTGGCGACCATGCATGTCGCTGAGATAAGTGCCGGGCGCCAGATGCACCCCGTATTCCTGCATCAGGTCAAAGAACACCTGTTCATGCAAAGGGTCCGAATGCAGCAGCGTGCCGTCCAGATCAAAAAGGAGTGCTGCTGTCATGTTTTGATCAGCCCGCCGCCGGTCGCGCTGCATCGCCACCATTTGCAATTGCCCAGTCCGCATTCGCCTTGATGCCGCCAAGCGGGAAGAAATGCACATTGGTAATATTGAAATCGGGGTTTGCGGCTTTGTGTGCCGCCAGCGCCGCCAGCACCTCTGTCGGCTCATAGGGCAACAGCAGTTTCGTCACATCCATTGCGCGCTTTTGTAACACCTTCAAAGAAGGGCCAACGCCGCAAGCAATGGCGAATTTGATCAACGTTTGCAGCTTGGCAGGTCCGGCGATGCCGATATGGATGGGTAGCGTGATGCCCGCATCCTTTAGCGCGTCGGCCCATGCGATGATCGGCGCTGCCTCAAAGGCGAATTGCGTGGCCAACGCCATCTGCGCATCGGTCGTATCGCTGAAACGCTGCTTCCAGCGTAGCGCGTCTGTGACGTTCGTGTCAGAACCGTCCGGATCAATATCTCGGTTGCCCTCCGGATGCCCTGCCACATGCAGATGATCGAAATCGCCAAAGAGTCCGGTTTCTAGCAGCTGCATGGAGTTGTGGAATTGCCCATGCGGTTGCGCCACACCGCCCGCCAATAGTAGCGCCTGTTTGACCCCTGCCTCACCTTGGTAGCGGGCGATCCAATCGGCCAGCGTGGCGCGATTCTTGATGATCCGGGCCGGAAAGTGGGGCATGACTTGGTAGCCGTCAGCACTCAACCGTTTTGCGGTGGCAACCATATCGGTGATCGGTGTGCCATCAATATGGGCAATGTAGACCCGCGTGCCTTCAGGCAGTAAAGCGCGGAAATCGTCGACCTTTTCGGCGGTGCGGGGCATCACTTCGATGGAATAGTCCTGCAAAAACGCCGCGACTTGGCGGTTGACTGGGGTGTCAGGCGCGTCTTTGGGTTTCCGGAACGAAAGCAGGGACATTAAGATCTCCTTCAGGCGCTGGGGGACGAGGTGAGCAGGGATCAATTCCAACCGTCATTGGCGATAAGCGTCTTGATCCGTTCTTGGTCATATTCGGCGTCAATCCGGGCGACCTGTGCTGCGGCAGCTTCGGCATCACTGCCTTCGGCAGGTAGCGGGGCGGCCTTGCGAAAGCCAGCCATGTAATCATCGGATTCGGCAGCGCCGGATTTCATTGCCGCGCGATCAATTGCCTGCTCAAACCGTTCGGGCAGCGGCAGCTTTGTTCCGCGCCGCCCGCGACCGACGATGACCTGTGCCGGGATGTCGCGCCAGTAAACGATTGTGACGTCGGGCATTTGATTCCTCTTGCTCTGTTGATCCGGTTTAGCATTGGTTTTGCCACATCAATGTCGGTTTTCGACATGGTGCGTGCCCGCAGCGACTGCGGATGCGTATCGCGGCAGGCGGGCCGGGGCCAGAGTGCTGCGGGCCCATAATCTTCATATCCAAGATGTATTGCGCTCAAGAAACTGTTGACAAGGCTTGCGCCGGACCGCGCCGCGCCCTAGCTTGAGGGTAACTCGAAATGGAGGGCGTAAAAATGGCGCCCAAGCGTCCCAAAGGTGCGGGCGCGTTCCCCAAAGCGGTTGACACCCCCGCGCCATCCCCGCCTGATCCGGCGTCGCTTTATGCTGCGTTGGATTTGGGCACAAATAGCTGCCGTATGCTGATTGCCCAACCCAAGGGCAGCCAGTTTCATGTGATCGACAGCTTTTCAAAATCCGTGCAGCTTGGCCATGGGCTTGAGAACACGGGCCGTTTGTCACGCGCGTCAATGAACCGTACGATCTCGGCCATGCGGATATGTCGTGAAAAGTTGAAGCGGCATGAGGTCAAGCATATGCGCCTTGTGGCGACAGAGGCGTGTCGCCGCGCGTTGAATGGCGACAGTTTCGTGTCACAGGTGCACCGTGAAACCGGTCTTGATCTGGAAATTATCAAGCCCGAAGAAGAGGCACGGCTGGCCGTCATCTCTTGTGCGCCGCTGGTTAGCATGAATACAGATCAATTGCTGGTGGTCGATATCGGTGGCGGTTCGACAGAGCTGGTCTGGATTGATCTGACCAACGTCCCCAAAAGGGAACGTCCCCGCGCCATCATGCGTCTGCATGCGGGGTTCAGCTCTGATCCAGGCCCCTTTGCGGCTGCGAAGGTGGTGGATTGGATTTCCGTACCACTTGGCGTGGCTACACTGCGTGATCAGTTCAATGATGTGGCCGATGACGCGGCCCGGTTTGCGTTGATGAGCTGGTTTTTTGAAGAAAACCTCGAAGAATTTGCACCCTACGCAGCGGCGCAGGATCGCGAAGGTTTCCAGATCATCGGCACCAGCGGCACTGTCACGACGGTCGCGGCGAGCTTTCTGGGGTTGAAACGCTATGATCGGACCAAGGTCGACGGTTTGCGCATGACGTCTGATCAGATTGATAGCGTGATCCGCGACTATCTGGCGCTGGGGCCTGCGGGCCGCCGCGTTGATCCGCGGATAGGCAAGGACCGGCAAGCGCTGATCATGTCGGGATCTGCTATTTTGCAGGCATTGATGCGCCTGTGGCCGACGGATCGGCTGTCTGTTGCGGATCGTGGTTTGCGTGAGGGATTGCTTTATGCCCAGATGTCAGCCGATGGGGTCTTGGAAGACACACCATTTTAGGGGTATGCCGCGCTATGGCCAATAAACCCAAAAATACTTCCGGGCGCGGACAGCGCGATCTGACTGTCAAGGTGAAGACCGCGCGCGGTCGCAAACTCAGCTCGACCAAATGGTTGCAGCGGCAGTTGAACGATCCTTATGTAAAGCGCGCTAAGGCGGACGGCTACCGGGGCAGGGCGGCCTATAAGATATTAGAACTGGACGACAAGTATCGTTTTCTGGTGCCGGGGGCACGCGTGGTAGACCTTGGCTGTGCGCCCGGCGGCTGGTGTCAGGTGGCAATTCCGCGTGTGAATGCTTTGGGCGAAAAGAAGGGCAAAGAGCAGGGCTATGTGCTCGGCGTTGATCTGCAAGAGGTGGAGCCGATTGCAGGCGCAGAGCTGCACCAGCTGGATTTCATGGAAGACGATGCAGACTTAAAGGTGCGCGACTGGATTGGTGGAACGGCGGATGTGGTGATGTCCGACATGGCTGCGTCGGCCTCTGGTCACAAACAAACCGACCACTTGCGGATCATCGCCCTATGCGAAGCTGCGGCCTATTTTGCTTTTGACGTGCTGACTGACGGCGGCACATTCGTGGCCAAGGTACTGGCGGGTGGGGCTGAGGGCGATTTGCAAAAGCTGCTGAAGCGGCGTTTCACGAAGGTCGCGAATGTGAAACCGCCAGCGTCACGGTCGGATAGTTCCGAGAAATTTGTGGTGGCGACAGGGTTTAAAGGCTCAGCCTGACAGCGCTCTTTTGGGCGGGTTTTCGCTTTACGGACAGAACCGCCTTTTACAGCTAGGGCTGATGTGACTAGGATTTTGGATCAACTTGTTGCGTGTTTATGCCGATACTCCGAACTTTATAAATAGCCGCAAAATCAACATGATTGATGATCTGCTGCTATGGCGCGATAAAAGCAGGAGCGGAACAGACGTGCGATCCTAAGGAGCCCGAGAATATGGTCGCAGAACCGTCCCCCACCCCCCTCATGCAACTGCTGATGTCGCATATGACAGGAAAATACGTCTTCGTGGCCTCAGAAATGGGGCTGTTTGCTGCAATCGGTCTTGGGGCCGCCAACCTGAATAGGTTAGCGCAGGATATGCAGGTGCCTGTGCGCACGCTGCGTATCATTGCGGATGCTTTGGTTTCGGCAGGATTTTTGGAAAAAGACCAGAACACATATCGCAATACTGATGTCACATCAGCGTTTCTGAGCGGGCAATCAGGCCCTGATTTTCGCCCTGTGATGCGCCTGTGGGACAAATACATCTACCCGCAATGGGCTACGCTGGAACCTGCGTTGCGCGACGGTAAGCAGACCCTTGGCTGGGAACAGTTCACCCAAGAGCAGCATGACGTTTTCAACGAAGGCGTTGCGGTGTTCACCGCATCATCGGCGCAGGCCTTGCCGCATATCTATGATTTCAGTCAGCACCGGCGCGTGCTAGATCTTGGTGGCGGGATGGGTTTGTTTTTGATGGCAGCAGCGGCCAGCCACCCCGACCTAACCGGCACTCTGTTTGAAATGCCGCAGGCCGCAGCTTTAGCCCGCCCACGTATCATCAAGGCCGGCCTGCAAGATCGGTTGGATGTCGTCGAAGGTGATCTTCTGATGGATACTCTCCCCAGCGATTATGACGGGATCATCGTGGCAAATGTGCTGCATCTCTTCTCAGAGTCTACAAACTTATCGATTTTGCACCGTCTACGTGATGGTGCGGCAAAGGGAACGCGGCTACTGCTGATTGATTTTTGGACAGACCCAAGTCAAACAAACCCACCACTGGCCGCGTTGATGGCGGGGACATTCCATATGCAAACTGGCGAAGGTGATGTCTATAGTTCCGACACCGTGGCAAGATGGCTAGAGGACACTGGGTGGGCAATGCAATCACACGCTCCCTTAGCTGGGGCCGCAAGCCTGATTGTCGCTCAGACCCTATAAGCGCGTTCAACGCGGGCGTTCGTCAACCCCGATGTGATCTCTAAACCAGTCCGATCTTTGTGCCCCAGTCGGCGCATCGGTTGATCAATTCCTCAGACGGCACCCGGTCCGTCACAAAATGATCGACCTGCGCAAGCGATGCGATTTTTACCGGGGCTTTGCGCGTAAATTTGGTGCTATCTGCCACCAGAATCGTGGCCCGCGCGGCTTTGATCACTTGCTGGCTCACGCGCACTTCTTCGGGGTCAAAGTCCAAAAGATCACCGCTCAGATCAATCGCGGAGGCCCCGATTACCGCAAAATCCACCTTAAACCGATCAATCGCCAGTGCGGCCAAATCCCCAACCAATCCGCCGTCCGAGCGGCGCAAACTACCGCCAGCGACCACCACGTCACATGTAGGATTGGCCGCCAAGATATTGGCAACCTTCAAATTATTCGTCACGACCATCAGATTGCGATGGGCGTGCAGGGCGTGGGCCACGGCCTCGGTTGTGGTGCCGATGTTCAGGAACAGCGACGCATTATCGGGGATTAGTTGCGCGGTCCTACGAGCGATCTTGATCTTGATATCACGGTGGGATGCGCGCCTGTCCCCATAGCCGATGTTGCTAACGCCCGAGGGCATAACCGCGCCACCATGCACCCGCTCAAGCACGCCCGCCGCACAGAGTTGGCGCAGATCACGCCGGATGGTTTGCACGGCCACGCCAAATTCTTGCGACAGATCGGTGGCCAGTACTTTACCGTTCGCTTGGGCGCGTGATCTGATCAACGTATGACGGGCTTGCGTTTCCACGTGTTCGTTTTTGACTAAATACGAACATTCCGCAAGGCGTACTCAGTGAATACTTTATATTTTAGTCATGATATCAGTATTCGACTTCTGTGATCCGAACATTTGGGCGCGTGCAACTTGCGCCCTGCGTGTACTCTTGTCACACGCGGGTGAAACAGATGGGGCACGTGATGCAGCAGGACTTTGACGTTTTTATTATCGGTGGTGGGATCAATGGCTGCGGGATTGCGCGCGATGCGGCGGGCAGGGGGCTCAATGTCGGTTTGGCCGAAATGAATGATCTGGCCTCGGCCACCTCATCGGCCTCGACCAAGCTGTTCCACGGCGGGCTGCGCTATCTGGAATTTTTCGAATTCGGTCTGGTCCGCAAGGCACTGAAAGAGCGCGAGGTTTTGCTGCGCAACATGCCTCATATTAGCTGGCCCATGCGCTTTGTGCTGCCCTATCACACCGATATGCGGTTTGAGAGCGATACCCCGACCTCAAAACTACTGGGCTTGGTCATACCCTGGATGAAAGGCCGGCGCCCGCGCTGGCTGATCCGTTTGGGCTTGTTTCTTTATGATCATCTGGGCGGTCGGCAAATCCTGCCGGGGACGCAAGTGGTTGATCTGACGCAACAGCCCGTAGGTGCCCCGCTCAAATCAAAATTCGAACAAGCGTTCGAATATTCCGATTGCTGGGTCGAAGACGCGCGTTTGGTCGTATTGAATGCCCGTGATGCGGAAGAGCGCGGCGCAAAAATCATGACCCGCGCGCGGGTGATCAGCGCCGAACGGATAGACGGGCACTGGCGCATTGTGACAGAGGCGGATGGCGTGCAGCACACGCATACTGCCCGCGCGTTAGTCAATGCTGGGGGACCCTGGGTAGAGGATATCATCCGCAACGTGGCACGACATAACACGTCTGAGGGCGTGCGCCTTGTGCGCGGCAGTCATATCGTGACCAAAAAGCTGTTCGATCATGACAAGGCTTATTTTTTGCAGGGTGAGGACGGGCGGATCATCTTTGCCATTCCCTATGAAACCGATTTCACCCTGATCGGGACGACGGATGCAGAGCATGATGATCTGTCGCAAACCCCTGTCGCGACAGAGGCCGAACAGGATTATCTTTGTGCGTTTGCCTCAAAGTATTTCGAAAAGCCTGTGACCCGCGAAGATATCGTCTGGACCTATTCCGGTGTGCGGCCGCTCTATGATGACGGAGCGACATCAGCGACGGCTGCGACCCGTGACTATGTTTTGTCACTGGATGAAAACGGCCCGCCGCTTTTGAATATTTTTGGTGGCAAGATCACCACCTATCGCAAGCTCGCCGAAAACGCATTGAAGCAGCTGACGCCTCTGATTGGGGGCGGCCATGGTTGGACTGCGGATGCCCCGCTGCCGGGTGGTGATTTCAAGGTTGGGGACCGGGACAAGCTGGTCAGCGATCTGCAAGCGGCCTATTCCTTCCTGACACCGGCATGGGCGCTGCGCTTGATCAAGGCTTATGGCACTGATGCAAAGCGGATATTGGGTGCGGCCAAAGCCGCAGATGATTTGGGCCGCGACTTCGGCGCGACCCTGACCGAGGCAGAGGTGAAATGGCTAATGACCCGCGAATATGCTTGCCGGGCCGAAGATGTGGTCTGGCGCCGTTCCAAACTGGGCTTGCGTATGACCGCAGATCAGATCGTCGCCCTTGACGCCTATATGGCAGCTTGAAACAACACAGAAAAACAGGGGGGAGATCATGACGTATATCCTGGCCATCGACCAAGGCACCACATCAAGCCGGGCGATCATCTTTGATGCCAAGATGCAGGTGCAAGCAGTTGCGCAAGAAGAGTTTCCTCAGTATTTTCCACAGTCCGGCTGGGTGGAACATGATCCCTCTGACATCTGGTCCTCGGTCGCGTCTACCTGCCGCGGCGTGATTGAAAAAGCTGGGATCGATGCCGGGGATGTGGCGGCCATCGGGATCACGAACCAGCGCGAAACAACGCTGGTCTGGGACCGAAATACTGGTGAGCCGGTGCATAACGCGATCGTTTGGCAGGATCGGCGTACTGCCCCTTTCTGTGCTGAATTGCGGAAAGAAGGGTTTGAGCCGACCATTACACAAAAGACTGGATTGCTGGCTGATCCGTACTTTTCGGGCACGAAGGTCGATCATATCCTCAGCACTGTAGAGGGTGCCAAAACAAGAGCAGAGGCCGGTGATTTGTTGTTCGGGACAGTTGATTGCTACCTGATCTGGAAATTAACTGGCGGCAAGGTACATGCAACCGATGCAACCAATGCAGCCCGCACCATGCTCTATGATATCCGCAAAGGACAGTGGAGCACGACGATCTGCGAGCGGTTCGGTATCCCCATGTCAATGCTGCCTGAGGTCAAGGATTGTGCGGCGGTTTTCGGTGTGACCCGTACGGATCTTTTCGGTCGCGAGATCCCGATCCTTGGCGTCGCAGGCGATCAGCAAGCAGCGACCATCGGTCAGGCTTGTTTTGAGCCCGGCATGTTAAAATCGACCTATGGGACGGGGTGCTTTGCACTGCTGAACACCGGTGAAAAGCTGGTCGAAAGCAAAAACCGTCTTCTGGGGACAATTGCCTATCAGTTCGATGGCAAGCCAACATACGCGCTGGAAGGCTCGATCTTTATCGCGGGCGCGGTGGTGCAATGGCTGCGCGACGGGTTGAAGATCATCCGCGAAGCCGCAGAGACCCAGCCGCTGGCCGAAAAGGCCGATCAAGGGCAAGAGCTGTATATGGTGCCCGCCTTTACCGGGCTGGGCGCACCCTATTGGGACGCCGAAGCACGCGGCGCGATTTATGGCCTGACCCGTAATTCCGGCCCTGCGGAGTTTGCGCGCGCGGCGTTAGAAAGCGTAGGTTTTCAGACCCGTGATCTCCTGGAGGCCATGAAGAGCGACTGGCAAACCACTGATACGGATGGTGTATTGCGGGTTGATGGCGGGATGAGCGCGTCTGACTGGTCAATGCAGTTTCTGTCCGACATCATCGGCGCGCCTGTTGATCGGCCCAAAGTGTTAGAGACCACTGCATTGGGGGCCGCATGGTTGGCGGGGATGAAGGCGGGGATCTATCCAAATCAGGCCGATTTTGCAGCGGAATGGGCGCTGGACCGACGGTTTGAACCGCAGATGGACTCGGCCGTGCGTGACCGACGCTACGCTGGCTGGCAGAATGCGGTAAAGCGGACGTTGACCACATAATCGGCGGATCCCGCGGGTATGGCTGAAACAGAGGTCCCGGATCAGGTCCGGCACTGCGTCGTACTCAGGATTGACCAAGTTCCCAAATTGCAAATTCGGCTGCGCGTTTATCGCGCAGCTTCGCCTCTACCTCGGGGGATATTGTCAGTTCCATCGGAGGGGAGACGTTTTTTTCTTTTAGGATAATCGTCATCTCTAATCTGTCTTCTAAAAACCCGATCACTTTGTGCCAAGATTCGTACTGAAACAGGTGCTGCACGCCGACTTCGCCGTCGTTGATCCGCAGAAACTTGTTCTGCGATCCGACATTGGCGAAGGGGGCGGGCTGCCCCTTGCAATATTCCAACACGAATTCATCGAAACTGACATTGCGGGTGGAGTTTTCATGCCCCATCAAATCCGCGCGTGTGCGATAGCGATACCAACTGCCCAGCCAATCAACAGGGTTGCGCACGACGGCCATAAGTTCCGGTTTCTGCCCGCCAGCCTGCACGAAAAACGGTTTAAGGAATCGTTTGTAGCGATAGCAGGGCGCATGTTTCAACTGTGGCGGATCGCGTAGAACCATAGAGGCGCGGGGCGCAAGCGCGCCTTCCAAGGCCGTTGATCCCGTTTTTGGAACAGCCAATAAGACAAGGTTTTCTTTCCAGAAAACAAGCATTTGTGCGGCGTCCTTTAATTTTATTGTTGCTTATCGTTGATGTAAATCAAGTCTTAACCACTCTCGATCAAAGGTGAACAGGTAAATTTTTAGTTGCAATGTTCCCCTTGTGATCCCATGTGTGATGGGAACACAAAGAGAACAAAAGCAGTGATTGCTGCCCACCGGGTCGCATGAAATAAGGACAGGAAATATGGCAACGGCAGAACTCCTCAAAATGGCTGATAAAAAGACCGCGGATAAAGAAAAAGCGTTGGAAAGCGCATTGGCTCAGATCGAACGCCAGTTCGGCAAGGGCTCTATCATGAAGCTGGGGGCGGATAACCCTGCGGCCGATATCGAATCGACATCAACCGGTTCGTTGGGGCTGGACATCGCGCTTGGTATTGGTGGCCTGCCAAAGGGCCGCGTAATTGAGATTTACGGACCGGAATCGTCAGGTAAAACTACGCTGACCCTGCATTCCATCGCGGAAGAGCAGAAAAAAGGCGGTGTTTGTGCTTTTGTCGATGCGGAACACGCGCTGGACCCGCAATATGCGAAAAAGCTGGGCGTAAACTTGGATGAGCTGCTCATCTCGCAGCCTGACACCGGCGAACAGGCGCTGGAAATCGTTGATACGCTGGTACGTTCGGGTGCTGTGTCACTAGTCGTTGTTGATTCGGTGGCGGCGCTGACGCCGAAGTCCGAGCTGGAAGGCGACATGGGCGACAGTTCTGTCGGTGTCCACGCGCGGCTGATGTCGCAGGCGATGCGGAAATTGACTGGGTCGATCAATCGCTCTGGCTGTATGGTAATCTTTATCAACCAGATCCGGATGAAAATCGGCGTTATGTTCGGATCTCCCGAAACAACAACAGGCGGTAACGCGTTGAAATTCTACGCTTCTGTCCGCCTGGATATCCGCCGTATCGGCGCGATTAAGGACCGGGATGAGGTTGTCGGCAACGCGACTAGGGTCAAGGTTGTCAAAAACAAAGTGGCACCACCGTTCAAACAGGTGGAGTTTGATATCATGTACGGCGAAGGGATTTCCAAGACCGGTGAGCTGCTTGACCTTGGGGTGAAAGCGGGCGTCGTCGAAAAATCGGGTGCTTGGTTCAGCTATGGGGACGAGCGGATCGGACAGGGGCGTGAGAACTCCAAGATGTTCCTGAAAGAAAACCGTTCCATCGCGCTAGAGATCGAAGACAAGATTCGTGCCGCACACGGGCTTGATTTCCAAGCTCCTGAAGGCGACGGCGGCGACGACGATCTGGTCGAGATGTAAGAAACGCAGACGGTGACTGCAAAAACGCTCAGGTCAGCGTGGATGACCGAGAATACTCCAGAGAGGGTGTCGCGCTGCGGCACCCTTTTTGCGTCCGCCTGTGGACAGTGTCGGGGTGCGGGGCTATTTCTGCGCCTTAACGTAGATCATTAGTGAAAGCCTGTCATGACCTCCCTTGCTGACATCCGATCAACCTTTCTGAATTACTTTGAAAAGCAGGGGCATGTGATCGTGGCCTCCAGCCCGCTGGTCCCGCGCAATGATCCGACGCTGATGTTCACCAATTCGGGCATGGTGCAGTTCAAGAACCTGTTCACCGGGGTCGAGACGCGCGACTATAGCCGCGCCACGTCCAGCCAGAAATGTGTGCGGGCTGGGGGCAAACATAACGACCTTGATAATGTTGGCTATACCGCGCGCCATCACACGTTTTTCGAGATGCTCGGGAATTTCAGCTTTGGCGATTATTTCAAGCCTGAGGCGATCCCTTTCGCTTGGGAACTCATCACAAAGGAATTTGGCGTTGATCCCAAGCGGCTGCTGACCACGGTTTATCACACCGATGACGAAGCGTTCGAGATCTGGAAAAAAGTCGGCGTGCCTGAGGATCGGATCATCCGTATCGCGACATCCGATAATTTCTGGCAGATGGGCCCGACTGGTCCCTGTGGCCCCTGTACCGAGATTTTCTATGACCACGGCGATCATATCTGGGGCGGCCCTCCGGGGTCGGCAGAGGAAGATGGAGACCGGTTTATCGAAATCTGGAACGTCGTGTTCATGCAGAATGAGCAGTTCGAGGACGGCTCCATGCGCGCGCTCGACATGCAGTCGATTGATACCGGCATGGGGCTGGAACGGATCGCGGCACTGCTACAGGGCAGCCACGATAATTACGAAACTGACCTGTTTCGCGCATTGATCGAAGCGTCTGCGCACGCCACGCATACTGAACCTTTTGGTGATCAAAACGTGCATCACCGCGTGATTTCTGACCACCTGCGCTCGACTTCTTTCCTCATCGCCGAAGGCGTGCTGCCATCGAACGAGGGACGCGGCTACGTTCTGCGCCGGATCATGCGCCGCGCTATGCGTCATGCGCATTTGCTGGGTGCGAAAGACCCCGTCATGCACCAGCTCGTCCCTGCACTGGTGCGCCAGATGGGCGAGGCTTATCCGGAACTAGGCCAGGGTCAGCGGCTGATCGAAGAGACGTTGCTGAACGAAGAAGTCCGTTTCAAGCAAACGCTCGAACGCGGCCTCAAACTTTTGGATGATGAACTGGCAGGCTTCCCCGAAGACAGTGCGCTGCCGGGCGAGGCGGCGTTCAAGCTATATGACACCTTTGGGTTCCCGCTTGATCTGACGCAGGATGCACTGCGCGAAAAGGGTCGCACGGTGGATACCGACGGTTTCGATACAGCCATGGCCGCACAAAAAGCCAAGGCCCGCGCTGCGTGGTCCGGCACTGGCGAGGCTGCGGATAATGCTGTCTGGTTTGATATCGCAGATGCCCACTGCACCACAGATTTCCTCGGGTATGATACGCTGACGGCTGAAGGGCAGATCCTGGCGCTGATCAGTGATGGGTCCACAACGGACAAGGCCGATGGCAAAGTGCAAATCGTGCTGAACCAGACTCCGTTCTACGCCGAGGCGGGTGGTCAAGTCGGCGATGCAGGCGTGATCCGCACAGAAACCGGTAAGGCAAAGATCACCGACACCAAGAAGGTGGCGGGCGTTTACGTGCATTTCGCCGAAGTGACCGAGGGCGCATTGTCGAAAGGGCAGGGCGCAGAGCTGGCCGTTGACCCGGATCGCCGTGGGCGGATCGTGGCAAACCATTCGGCGACCCACTTGCTGAACGAGGCGCTGCGCGAAGTATTGGGCGATCACGTGGTACAGCGTGGATCGCTGAATGCGCCTGATCGTCTGCGGTTTGATTTCAGTCACACCAAACCGTTGAGTACGGACCAACTTGCGCAGATTGAGGCTGACGTGAACCTGCTGATCCGTCAGAACGACCGTGTCGAAACCCGGATTATGACGCCGGATGATGCGCGCGGCATGGGGGCACAGGCGCTGTTTGGCGAGAAATACGGGGACGAGGTCCGCGTGGTTTCGATGGGTCGCAGAACTGGCTCTGGCAAAGGGGCGGATGGGAACACCTATTCGTTAGAGCTTTGCGGCGGCACGCATGTAAAGCAGCTTGGTGAAATCGGCGCCTTTGTTGCGCTCAGCGATAGCGCATCAAGCGCCGGTGTGCGCAGGGTTGAGGCGCTGACCGGGCAGTCGGCCCTCGATTACCTGCGCGCACAGGATCAACGGCTAACGCAGGTCGCGACTGCCTTGAAAGCCCCTGCGTCTGAAGTCGCTGACCGGGTCAGAGCTCTGCTGGATGAGCGCAAGGCGCTGGCGAACGAGGTGGCCCAACTACGTCGCGAGCGTGCCATGGGCGGCAGCGCGAAAGAAGCCGCGCCGTCCGATGTGATCAACGGGGTCGCTTTTCAGGCGCAGGTACTGACAGGCGTGACGGGCAAAGACCTGCCTTCGCTGATAGACGAGATAAAAATGCAGATGGGCAGCGGTGCCGTGTTGCTGATCGCGGATACCGGTGGCAAGGCCGCCGTCGCGGTTGGGGTGACAGAAGACATGGTGGACCGTGTCTCTGCCGTCGAGATCCTGCGCGCTGTCACGCCTGAACTGGGCGGCAAGGGCGGCGGCGGTCGTCATGACATGGCGCAGGGCGGCGGCGCCTCTGCCGAGAATGCAGAGGCGGCGATTAATGCCGCGCGTAACGTTCTGGAGGGACTGAAATGAGCGCACTTTGGATTGCCCATGTAACTGTCACGGATGAGGTGTCGTACAAGAAATACGCCGAACTGGCGGGCCCGGCGATTGCCGATCATGGCGGTACGTTCCTTGCGCGGGGCGGTCGTTTTGTTCAGCTTGAAGGCAAGGAGCGTCCGCGCAATGTGGTTGCGAAATTCCCGTCAGTCGAGGCGGCGGTGGACTGCTACAATTCTGCCGCCTATCAGGCCGCATTGGACCACGCGCGGGATGCATCTGAACGCGAATTGATGGTTGTCGAAATCACCGAATAGCACAGCCGTTAATCGGCGCTGATCTATCTCGCGTTGCGTGCCTTCAAGCCGGGGAACGCAGCTCAGATCACTCACCAGAATCAAAAACGCCCAGGTCTGGTTGAAAGGCCCGGGCGTAAAATTTTTAACGTTTCTGGCGTCTTAGCTTGCCCGCGCTTGTCGCTTGCGTTCATGCGGGTCAAGGAACCGCTTACGCAGGCGGATTGCATTTGGCGTGACTTCTACCAGCTCATCATCGTCGATATAGGCAATCGCCTGTTCCAGCGACATTGTCACCGGCGTGGTCAGACGCACCGCTTCGTCTGTGCCAGAGGCGCGCACGTTCGTTAGCTGTTTACCCTTCAACGGGTTTACCTCAAGATCGTTTTCGCGGCTGTGCTCGCCGATGATCATGCCCTGATAAACGGCTTCCTGCGCGCCGATAAAGAACTTGCCGCGATCTTCCAGTTTCCACAGCGCGAAGGCAACGGATGTTCCGTTTTCCATGGAAATCAGAACGCCCTGACGGCGGCCTTGGATTTTGCCCTTATAAGGGGCCCAGCCGTGGAACAGACGGTTCAGAATACCCGAACCGCGCGTATCGGTCAGGAATTCCCCGTGATAGCCGATCAAACCGCGCGAAGGGACATGGGCGATAATGCGGGTCTTGCCAGCGCCTGCGGGCTTCATTTCAACCAGTTCACCCTTGCGCGGCCCGGTCAGCTTCTCAACAACGGAACCGGTATATTCGTCGTCCACGTCAATTGTTGCTTCTTCGATCGGCTCCATCCGGACGCCGTCGACTTCTTTATAAATCACCTGCGGACGCGAAATGGACAGCTCGTACCCTTCGCGGCGCATGTTTTCGATCAGCACGCCCATCTGAAGCTCGCCCCGGCCAGAGACCTCGAAAGCATCGCCGTTGGGGGTGTCGTTGATCTTGATCGCGACGTTGACCTCAGCCTCTTTCATCAGACGGTCACGGATCACGCGCGACTGCACTTTTTTGCCGTCACGACCAGCTAGCGGGCTGTCGTTGATGCCAAAGGTCACTGTGATGGTGGGCGGGTCAATCGGCTGTGCCGGGATCGCCGTTTCAATCGCGGGGTCGCAGAGCGTGTCAGCAACTGTGGCTTTGGTCATGCCCGCAACAGTGACGATATCGCCAGCCTCTGCCAGATCAATCGGCTGCTGTTGCAAGCCGCGAAAGGCAAGGATTTTTGAAACGCGGAACTGTTCAATCTTGTCGCCGGTACGCGACAGTGCCTTTAGCGTATCGCCCGCTTTAAGCGTGCCCGCCTCAACCCGGCCGGTCAGGATACGCCCGATGAACGGGTCAGCCGACAGCGTGGTGGCCAGCATTTGGAAAGGCTCATCCGCGCGGGTGATCTGCTTGGGTGTGGGCACATGATCCACGATCAGGTCAAAGAGCGCATCAAGGTCCTTGCGCGGCCCGTCCAGTTCAGCATCGCACCAACCTGCACGGCCAGAAGCATACATGACCGGGAAATCCAATTGTTCGTCATCGGCTTCCAGTGCCGCGAACAGGTCAAACACATCATCCACGGCCCGGTCGGGTTCACCGTCAGCCTTGTCGACCTTGTTGACCACAACGATGGGACGCAGCCCCAGTGCCAGCGCTTTAGAGGTCACGAATTTCGTCTGCGGCATCGGGCCTTCGGCGGCATCGACAAGCAGCACAACCCCATCAACCATGGACAGGATACGCTCCACCTCACCACCGAAATCGGCGTGGCCAGGTGTGTCAACGATGTTGATCCGGGTGCCTTTCCATTCGACCGAAGTACATTTGGCCAAGATGGTGATGCCACGCTCACGTTCGATGTCATTGCTGTCCATCGCCCGTTCTGTCGTGGCTTCATTTTCCCGGTAAACACCGGATTGTTTCAGTAGTTCGTCGACAAGTGTCGTCTTGCCGTGGTCAACGTGCGCGATGATCGCGATATTACGGATATCCATTACGGTCTGCCTTATGGGTAAGTTGCCGCGCGGATAGCGTGCATCTGCAGCAAAGGCCAGCCCCTAAAAGCCAGAGCTTACTTTAGTGTGTCGCAGCGTTGGAAAATAGGTGGATCACAAGGATGCCAACCAGGATCAGCGCAATGCCCAGAACGGCGGGCATGTCCAACTTTTGGCCGAATACGATATATCCGATCAGCGCGATCAAAACGATGCCAAGGCCTGACCAGATGGCATAGAGAATGCCCACAGGCATCACCTTAAGCGCCAGTGCCAGCAGGTAAAATGACGCAGCATATGTGATCACGCAGAGCACCGAGGGCCAGAACCGCGTGAACTGCGCGCTGGCCTGCAGCGCGGTGGTCCCGATGGTTTCGGTTATAATAGCGATGATGAGGTAGATATAATGCATGGGCATGGCAGAGCTATACCTACCGTTGTCGGACTTGTCAGCGGGTCATCGCCCAAAATAAACAACAGCCCCATTTCCGCAGTTTCTTTGCCGCCTTTTCGCCGTATAGCTTTGCCAAATCGCTTATCGGGCAATGAGTTGCGCGATAACGAGTAAGAGTACGGAGTAATTCCCATGTCAGCATACCTAAGACCGGCACTTCTGATAACTGCCCTGACTGCTTGCGGCGGCGGTGATGGGATGTCTGACGATCCGATATCGGGCAACGGCCTGCCTTTTGCGTCCGGCGGTCGCTCTCTCGCGGACACAGAGGGCACGACCATGAGCCTGCAAGGCGCTCGTTTGCAACAAAACGGTGACGGCGCAATCGACAGCGGCACCATCAGGCTGGATGCGGGTTTTTTCGATGCGGATATTGACGCAGAACGCAATGCTATGGCGACGATCTTCGGAGAAGAGATCGTGATCACCAACGGTGTAGGCCAGGTAACCACTGGTGAAGAAGTGTTGCTTATCTATAACTTCAATGACAGTGGCCTATATGCGGGTGCGGTCCAGTTCACAGTGTCATCAAACAATGGAGCTGACGGCACCATCGACGGAGAGGTGGCCTATGTGTTCGGCTACGAGACGAACCCGGCAGATTTGCCGTCAGGATCAGGAACAACCACTTATGAAGGCGGGTTTCAGGCCGCAGGCTATGTGGGTGAAACCTCGCCGGATTATGAGGGCACTCTAAGTGTCGAAGTTAGTTTTGCGAACGATTTCGCAAGGGTAGAATTGAATGGAAAACTAGATGGTGAAGACAGCCTTAATCTAAGCGGTAGTAATCTCGCGCTTAGCGGAAATGGATTTTCAGGCGGGCTGAATTGCAGTGCAGGCTGCTTGACGTCCAGTTCGGAAATTGACGCGAGTTTCTATGGCCCCAACGCCGAAGAAGTTGGTGGCGTGCTGCTAATTGAGACAAATAGATACGAAGGCGTCGGGTCGTTTATTATTGATTGACTTAGGTGCGCGCGCCACCTTTGTCGGAACAAATTTAATTTGAGACGCTCTGACTCTGAAGTGCAGATTTTGCAGATGTGTACATAAGGTGTGAGAGCTTTGAACGTTTTGAGGCCTTGTTCATATTGTAGCCATCCACGACGTCGCTGGGAAGGCTGCGCAACTGGTTGTGGCTCTCACGGCAGTACGGATTGACAGTAGCCATCCTGCATTAGCATTTCGGCTCCACCAAATGAATCAACGCATCTACGGCGCACAGCCTGTCAGTATAAAGAAACAGTGGGTTGATTTCGATTTCGGCGATTGTAGCTGCGTTTTTGACCGCGAAAGCAGCCAAACGGGCTAAACGCTGGGCCAGTTGATCAAGATCGACCACTGGCTTGCCGCGATAACCATTCAGGAGCTTCGCGAGCTTGAGTTGCCCCAAAGCCAGCCTGATCTCGTCCGGTGTGGCAGGCAGGAGGAGCGTTTTGGTATCGTTTAATATTTCGACCAGTACGCCTCCGGATCCGATCATCATGGCAAGGCCAAATTGCGGATCGCGTCGAATGCCAACGATCATTTCAGCGACTGGGAGTGGGGCCATGCGTTCGACAAGATAGCTGTCTGTCGCTGCCTTTGGGGCGTGCTTCGCAACTGATTCCGCCATTTGTCTAACAGCTTGCTGTACGGCTTTACGACCTTTCAAGCCTAATATTACCGCGCCCGCCTCTGTCTTATGGGCCAGCGCCGCGCTCATCATTTTGAGCACCACAGGGAAGCCGAGCCGTTCTGCGGCCTCTGGGGCCTCTGTGCCAGAGACCAAGGCGCCCTTTGGCAGGTCAATCCCGGCATCGACAAGCAATGCTTTGCTGGCCGCTTCGTGGATCATCGTGACGCCGGGTGACGATGCAAGCGACAGTAGCGGGGCAGGGGGTGCGGCCAGAATGCGGTTGCGCGCTTCGGCCCATTTTGCGGCGTGCAGCATCGCGTTCAACGCTTCTTGCAGGCCCTGCATTGGCGCAACTCCCGCCTCAATCAAGGTGGCGCGGGTATCCGCATCCATGTTTTCGGAAATGGTCGAACAGATCGCTGCGGGGATATCGTGCGCCTTTGCGACCTGAGCAAAGGCCAAACCATCGGCAAGGTAGTAAGGTTTTGTGTCATCCAACCCTGCTGCGGGGTAATCCTGCACCAATATCGCGGCATCCGCGCCCGCAGAGGCGATAGCTTGTGAGAATACCGGCAGCGTCTTTTCTGGCTGTCCCCAGATCGGTGTCGTGTAATCCAGCGGGTTTGATACGCTGGCGATATCCGGCAGGAGGTCCCGCAGTAATGCGGCATCGCTGGTGTCGAACTGCGGGAATTTAAGCCCGATGGTTTCGCTATGATCGGCGAGCATTGTCGCCCCGCCGCCAGAGCAGGTGAATCCGGCCACGTTGCGCCCGTTGGGTGCGCCCGCGACGCAAAGGTATTTCAAGGTTTCGATAAACTGAGCCGGGCTGTCTACCGCGATGACGCCGGTGCGTTCAAATAATGCGTCATAAAGCTCATTTGCGCCCGATAAAGACCCTGTATGGCTTTGTGTCAAAGACGAACCGATTGCAGAGCGCCCGGTTTTCAGTGCAACAACGGGTGTACCCGCCTGAATTGCAGAAAGCATGGCGCGTTCGAATTTCGCCACATCTTGCAGCCCTTCGATATGCAGGCCAATGGCACGCACCGCTGGGTTGCCGGTCAAGGCTTCGACAAAGTCTTCCAGCGCCAGAACGCTTTGGTTACCCGCAGAAATCATGTGGGTCAGTGGCAATGAGCGGCGGCTCATTGTGATGTCGGACGACAGCATGCCTGACTGGGTGATTATCGCGGCGCCATAGCCCGGACAATCGCCGCCGTGGGCAAAAGGCCATAGCGCAGCCCCATCAAGATAGTTGATCATACCATAGCAATTGGGTCCGATGAGCGCCAGATCACCGACTGCAGCAAGCAACGCCTGTTCAAGCGCTTGGCCGTCAGCGCCCGCCTCGCGGAAGCCAGCTGTGTAGCAGACCACGCCGCCAGCCCCCATCGCGGCCAGCGATTGCACGACCTTGATGGCCGGGCGCGCGGGGATGGCAAGAAAGACCGCATCTGGTGCTGTGGGCAATTCTTCCACCGAGGCGACACAGGGCACCCCGCCCATTTCGCGGCGTTTTGGGTTCACGGCCCAAATCTCGCCGGTAAAGCCGCGTCGGCGGGCTTCTTCGATCGCGATCTCTGCATCCGTACCGCCGACAAAAGCGATCTGCGCCGGCTGCATCAGCCGGTCGAAATTTTTGCGCTGTACCGGGGTCATGCGCCGAGCGGTCTTAGGATAGAGCGTGTAATGATGTGGCGCTGGATTTCGCTGGTGCCATCCCAAATGCGTTCAATCCGGGCATCGCGCCAAAGCCGTTGGATCGGCAGTTCTTCCATCAATCCCATACCGCCGAAGATCTGCACCGCATCATCGGCGGTACGCCCCAGCATTTCAGAGCAGAAGACTTTGACCATTGCTGCATCCTGATCCTTTAGGTTTCCGGCGTCGGCGCGTTGCACCGCATCACGCACCATCAAGTCGGCCGCGCGCAGTCCAATTGACATGTCCGCCAGACGAAAGCCTGTGGCCTGAAAATTGCCGATAGGTTTGCCAAATTGTTTGCGATTGGCCGCCCAATCTGTCGCCAACTCCAGCAGCCGTTCGGCGCGCCCGCAGCAGGTCGCACCGACCCAGATCCGCCCCATGCCAAGCCACTGGCCCGCCAGTTCAAATCCTTTGCCTTCTTCGCCCAGAACATGCCCGGCCCCAAGCCGCACATCGTCAAACTGAAGCTCATACGTCTTGTAGCCCCGGTTGCTGACGCATTTATTGCCTTCCCGGAACACAACGCCGGGCATGTCGCGATCCACAAGAAAGGCCGTGATCCGTTTGCGCGGCCCGCGCGGGGTGTCATCCATGCCCGTGACCGCGAAAACGATGGCGAAATCAGCCATGGTCGGGGCCGAGATGAAATGTTTCATCCCGTTCAGGATCCAATCCGCACCATCGCGTTTGGCCGTGGTACGCATCCCCATTGCATCCGACCCGGCCTCGGGTTCGGTCAGGGCGAATAGTTCACGCTTTTCGCCGGTTACGCAGGGAGTAAGATAGGTCGCGATCTGGTCGTCTTGGCAGGCCAATAGCAGTTCGGTTGGCCGCGCGATCCAAGAATGCAGCGCATGGCTGGTGCGCCCGAATTCACGTTCGACAATTGACATTTGGGTGTGGTTCAACCCGCCGCCGCCCGCGCTTTCTGGCATGTTGGCCGCATAGAGCCCCAGTGCGCGGGCTTTGTCTGTAATCTCGCGGCCAAGCGCTTCGGGCACTTCGCCCAGGGTATCGACATGTTCCTCATGAGGGATAATTTCATCAGCGAAAAACTGGCGCACTGTGTCGCGCAGCATCTCTTCTTCGTGGCTCAGGGCGATGCTCACGGTCGTCTCCTTTGGGTTCAGGTTTTACGGGCTTTGCGACGCGCTGACAGGGCGAAACCGGCAATGGCAATAAGGGTAATAGCGATCAGCACCACGGCGGCGGCAGCCACGGTCGGATCGGTGTTTTCGCGTATGCCGTTCCACATGCGGCGCGGCAGCGTGTAAGTGTTGAATTTCGAGATAAAGAGCGTCACCACGATTTCATCCCAGCTAAGGATGAAGGCGAAAAGTGCGCCCGCCATGACACCCGGCTTGATTGACGGCAGGATCACACAACGCATAGTGGTTGCCGCAGAGGCGCCAAGATTGCGCGAGGCCTGTTCAAGCTTGGGGTCGAAATTGGCCAGTGACGCGCTGACCGTGATCAAAACCATCGGCGTGGCAAGGATCGTGTGGGCCAGGATCAGCCCGGCGTAGCTATCCAGCAACCCCAAGGGGATCCACATCCGATAGAATGCCATGGCGGAAATGATCTGCGGGATGATCAGGGGCAATAGCAGAAACGCGCGCACCAATTCCGAATATTTCGACGTAACGCGCCATAGCCCGACGGCTGCGAGCGTGCCTAACATCGTGGCAAAAGCAGCAGTGCTGGTAGCAATGATCGCACTTTGATAAAAGCTCGAAAGCCATTCGGGGCTGGTAAACAGGTTTTCAAAGTGGCGCAGCGACAGGCCGTCTTTGGGGAATGACAAAAAACGCTTTGGCGTCAGTGAAACCGGAATTGCCACCAGCGCAGGCAGGACCAGAAACGCCAGCAGAACCCAAGCGCCCCCTTTGGTTATACGTTGCATTACAGTCGGCTTCATGACTGTGCACCCCCGAATACGGTCGACAGTTTCATGAAGCGCGACATGATGTAGATCAGGGCCATGACCCCGAACAGCATCAATGTGGCCAGCATTGCGGCAGTGCCCCAATTCAGCGTTACTAACAGCTGCACCGATATATATTCGGCAACCATCAACACCTTGCCACCGCCCAGCATCGCGGGTGTGACGTAGAAGCCAAGGCTCAGGATAAACACCAGCAGCGATGCGGCCACGATGCCGGGGCGTGTCAGTGGCAAATAGATCCGGCGAAAGGTCTGGGCCCCGCTTGCGCCAAGGTTTCGTGAGGCTTGCAATACCCGCGTATCGAGGCTTTGCATATTCGCGAGCAGCGGCAGGACCGCATAGGGTACCATGTAGTGCACCATGCCGATCAGCACGCCTAATTCATTGCGCATAAAGGGGATTGGTGCGCTGATGATATTCATCGCTTCAAGCGAATTGTTCAAAAGCCCGTTGTTTCCCAATAGCATCAGCCATGAAAACGTACGTACCAGCACTGAAATCCAGAATGAAATCAGCAGCAACGCCAGCATAGCATTCTGTTGGCGCTGATGGGCATGCATCATCGCATAGGCGATGACATATCCAATGGTCACGCTGAACAGCGTTGTCACAAGACAAATCCGCGCCGTGGTCCAGATGATCCGCAGCATGGAGTCGCTGCCCAGCAGCTTTTCATAATTACCCAAGCCGGGTGTTGGCTCGGTGATACTCAGCCAGAGGATATTCACGATCGGGCCAAGATATAGTATCAAAAGCACCCCTAAAAAAGGGGCCACGAGTAACCAACCGGGTGCAATGAGCTTGCGCAACGCATGAGGCACGGGCGGCATCTTTCTTGTTTTCGGGGGATATCTTTCCGGGCGATGACCCACCCGGAAAGCGCGGGCGCAGGGTACGCCCGCGCCAAATTTTCAGGTCAGCTAATGGCTTCGAGGAATGCGTTCACCGCATCACCGCCGTTTTCGGCCCACCATTCGGGATCGGTAAAGATCACCTTTTCCAAATTCTCTGCCGAGGTAATCGCATAAGCGCTGCTTTCGGCAGGGATCTGGGCGAAGGCCGCAGGGTTCGCGGGCGTCATCCCAAGGCAGTCCAGCAGCGCAAGCTGGCTTTCAACCTCTTGTGCCTGTGCGATAAAGCGCATTGCGTCGGGGCCTGCTGGATTGCCCTTGGGCACGATATAGGCCCCCGGCATCGCCAACGCTTCGTTCATGACAAGTTTGAAGCGACCCTCTGTGTCGGCTTCGATCCCGCGGCCGCGGTTCTGCCAGACCATACCCATAGATACATCTTCATTGACGATCATCGCATGCGCCTCGGACCCCGAACCCCAATATAGACTGTCGTCTTTGATTGCGGTCAATTTGGCGAGTGCCCGTTCCATATCCAGTGGATAAAGCGCATTCTTGTTAACCCCATCCGCGATCAATGCTGCTTCCAATGCGCCATTGGCCCATTTGTAAAGCGAGCGTTTACCAGGGAATTTGGCGGTGTCAAAGAAGTCCGCCCAGCCTGTTGGCGGGTTATCCCCGTAGACCTCTGTGTTGTACATGAAGGCATAGCCGTAAAATAAAACCGATACGCCGTAATCCCAAGCATAGCCATCCAGCGTTTTGGACTTGTCCACGACGGCATAGTCAATCGGCTCCAGATGGCCAGAGTTGCCAAGAGCCAGCGCATCAAACGCATCCGCATCGGCCACATCGGCGGTTACATTGCCGCTGTCGACCATCGCACGCAGCTTACCCTGAAGCGGGCCGGATGTGTCAATGCGCAACGGAATGCCTGTCAGCTCTGTAAACGGCTTCCCGATTGCATTGCCGTGGCAACGCTCTGCATCGCCGCCCCAGTTCCACAGGATAACCTGATCGGCAGCGGCTTTTGCATCACCCACCCCAACGGCCACTGTCGCGATACCTGCTATGGCGCACATGGTCAGAAATGAGCGCCGGTCCAAACGCCCTTCACGAAAGGCATGCGCGCCTTCGATCAAAGCCTCTTTTTGAAATTGCTTATCGTTCACTTTCAACTCCCTTTTGGTTGGGTGAATTACGCTCGTTGGCTGGCGCCAATCTTCGCTGTGTTTGCGATTCATATGCTGTCTTCAAGCGCAACCATCGCCGCGTCTGGCCAACTCAGATCGACGGATTGGCCTGCCTCCAACGCATGTTTGTTGCGCCAGGTATCAACGTCGATTTCAAAGTCATCTTCGCCATCGATCGCGACCATGTATTTCAGGGTAGAGCCGAAATAGGTGATGGTCCGGATGACCCCGGTGATGCGTGCGGCAGCGGCACCTTGCCCTGTTGGCGCCATGTCGATTTTTTCAGGGCGCAGCGCGAAGAGTTTGCCGTCCTGATGCAGGAAATTACTCTTGCCCAAGAATCCCGCCGCAAAGCGGGTGCGGGGGTGATCATAAAGATCATGTGGCGTGCCAACCTGTTCGATCTGACCGTGTTGCATGATTACGATCCGATCGGACATCGACAGGGCTTCTTCCTGATCATGGGTTACGAAAATGAAGGTGGTGCCGATCCGGGTGTGGATGTCCTTGAGTTGCTGTTGCACCTCAATGCGGAGCTTTTTGTCGAGTGCGCCAAGTGGCTCGTCGAGCAATAATACCGGCGGCGCAAAGGCAAGCGCACGGGCAAGCGCCACGCGCTGACATTGGCCACCCGACAATTCAGCCGGCTTACGTTTGCCGAAGTCCTCAAGCTGAACCAAAGCGAGCATTTCATCGACCCGCGCTTCGATTTCAAGGCGAGGCCGCTTTCGGATTTCCAGCGGATACGCGATATTCTGGCGCACCGTCATATGCGGGAACAGGGCATAGCCTTGAAAGACCATACCGAAATTGCGTTTCTCGGCAGGGGTATGGGTAATCGATGTGCCTGCCAAGGCGATATCGCCTGCAGAGGCATCAAGAAAGCCCGCGATCATCATCAACAGCGTTGTCTTGCCAGAGCCAGACGGGCCAAGCAGGGTCAGGAATTCACCCTGCTTGATTTCGAGGTCGACGGATTTTACAGCCTCAAAATCGTTGAAGCTTTTGGACAGGCCTGAAAGTGTAAGGTTTCCGCCAGCGTTCATGCCGCCACCTTCGCACCGCGCAGGCCTAATTTGTCGCGCGCTTCCTGGGGCGTGACAGCGCGCCCACCCATACGTTCGATAATTTCGACAACACGTTGCACCAATTGCGCATTCGTGGCGGGCACACCCCGGTCCAGCATCAGGTTGTCTTCTAATCCGACCCGCACATTGCCACCCATCGCGACAGCTGCGGCGGCAATTGGCATCTGCATGCGCGACACACCAAACCCAGCCCAGATCGCATCATGGGGCAGGTGGTCTTTCATCACCTTAAGTGTGTCGACGGTATGATCGGCACCCCATGGGATTCCCAGACATACTTGAAACATAGCCGGAAGCGCGATCAGCCCTTCATCAACCATCTGGCGCGCAAAACGGATATGGCCCAGTTCAAACACTTCCATTTCGGGCTTTACGCCCCATTCGCGCACTTTTTCGGCCATGCGGCGCAGGGTTGGCGGGGTCGAGATATAGATATTGTCACCATCGCCGAAATTCAGCGTACCACAATCAAGTGAACAGATTTCAGGGCGGCACTGCTCAATATGGATCAGCCGATCATCAGCGCTTAGCATATCAGTACCGGGGCCGGGCATCGCTGGATTTTCCGCGTCCGGCACCCAATCACCGCCAAGGCCAGCGGTCAGATTGATTACCACATCTGTGTTTGCGTCACGGACCCGGTCAACCACTTCTTTGAACAGCTTTGGATCACGTGACGCAGCACCCGTTTCGGGGTCGCGGACATGAAGATGGGCCACCGCCGCGCCTGCTTTTGCGGCTGCAATTGCGGCATCTGCGATCTCTTTCGGGTTCACGGGAACATGCGGATTGCGCTTTGTTGTATCGCTTGCGCCGGTTACAGCACAGGTGACAATGACGTCGAAATTCATTTGGTTCTCCCGGTTTACCGATTGATAAATAAGAAAAAAAGTACCACTTAATTACCATTTTTTCGTCGCGTTCCGCCGTGTGTCGTCGTAAAATCAAAAACCACTGAAAGTTTTTGTCGGATTTGAATTGCATGCAAAGCACGCCCAATAACGCGCTAAATACGTGGCACCATGTATTTGTGCTGACCGAACGGTTTAATATGATGGCGTTGAATGCGTTATTGGAACCAATGCGCGTTGCAAATTACCTGTCGCACGGGACGATCTGTTCGCACGAATTCTGCTCTTTTGATGGCGATACGATTACATCCAGCAATGGCATGACGCTCAATTGTACAAGCCCGCAAGAGCAGCTGGAACGTAATACGACGATCTTTATCGTTGCGAGCTGGGGGGGCGAATCCTATGACAACAAGAAGCTCACCGCATGGCTGCGCCGCCAGAACCGCAGTGGCATTCAAATCTGCGGGATTGAGCTGGGCAGTTTTATCTTGGCCCGTGCCGGGTTGTTGATCGGGCATAAGGCAACCACCCATTGGTCCTATCTGCCAGGCTTTAAAGAGTGCTATCCCGACATTAACGTGATCGAACAGCTTTTCACCGAATCTGATCGCCTTTTAACCTGCGCCGGGGGAACGGCGGGATTTGATTTAATGCTGCATTTGATCAAACAATACCGTGGGGCGAAATTGGCGGGGGAAGTTGCAGACCAGATCATGCACCATCCCATGCGTCCGTCCGAGACCACGCAGCGTATTACCTATGGGCGCGGTGTTGATGGCTTGCCCGACAGTATCAGCAAGGCCGTAAGGATTATTGAGGAAAACCTCGAAGATCCGCCCCGCGTCGGCGAAATCGCCGATGCCGTGGGGATCTCTCAGCGCCAGCTTGAACGGCGTTTCAAGGCGAATTTTAGCTGTAGCATCGCGCGGTTCAGCCAATTGCTACGGTTGCAACATGCACGGGTCCTGCTGGTGACGACCGATTTGGCAATTCGCGAAATCGCAACCGCATCTGGGTTTAATACGCAAACCCATTTCAATCAGGTTTTTAACCGCTGTTTTGGCCGTAAACCCAGTGCTTATCGCACCGGGTGGCCTCAGGGGGAACCTATGCCAAAATGGCCGGGGACCTTGTCGAACTTTGTCGCCTCGGTCAGACTGCCCCCTGAAGGGCGCCGCGAACGCTAGCTCAGTTCGTTTCATGCCGAAGCGCGCAGCGCGTTTAGCACCGCAACAATTTGACGGTCACGGCTTTCAGCCATTTCCGCAAACCCGCGTCCGGCAGCGATGTCATCGCAACCCGAAACCATGCGATCACGCAGCTCTTTGGTCAGTTCCGGCGCATCCAACCTGGTCCAGGGCAGTTTGAGCGCGGGCCCAAATTGATCCAGATTGGTGGCCATTCCGCCCGCACCGCATGCGACGTGAAATGCCATGCACTGACCCTGCACCGCCATCCGCGCGGCAGGGCCGTTCATCAGCGCGTTGTCAATATCGGCGGGCGATGCCTCACCATTTGCCACCATGTGCAACGCCTCACGCCAAAGCGCCTCTTGCAGACGGGTTGCCACAAAACCGGGGATTTCCTTTTTCATCATTAAAGGGGCTTTGCCTGCGCTCTGATAAAATGCGCCAGCCCATTTCACGGCCTCTGGATCACTTTTCTGACCACCGACAATTTCAACCAGTGGCAGCAGATACGGCGGATTAAACGGATGGCCGATCACCGTGCGCTCTGGCGTTGCGCAATCGGCCTGAATATCCGTCATCATCGAACCAGAAGTGGACGAGCCGATAACCACTTCGGGCGGCACGATCTCTCCCAATGTTTTGTAAAGCGCCTGCTTCATGGTCAGATTTTCGGGCGCGCTTTCCTGAATGAACTGTGCATTAGCGACAGCTTCACCGAGGTCATGTACGATTGTCAGTCGATCGCGCGAGGCACCGGGGGCGAGGCCTAGCGCTGTAAGGCTGACCCACGCTGTATCAAGGATCGCGTTGAACGCTGGAATTTCAGCCGGGTCATGCAAATATAGCGTCACGTCATAGCCGCGCGCCAGAAAATGCGCGGCCCAGCCCCCACCAATAGGCCCCCCGCCAATGCTGGTCACGCGGGTGACCTCTTTGTTTGGCAAATACATCTTAACGCCCCTTGAATTCTGGCGAGCGCTTTTCGACAAACGCTGCGACACCTTCGGCTGAATCTTCGGATTTCAGCATCTTGCGATACGTAGTCAGATCGTCGCCGCGCATTTTTTCAAAAGCCGTTTCAAGAGGTTGACATTCAATCGCGCGAAGCACTTCTTTTACGCTTTGCATGGCTAACGGTGCTGATACTGCGATTGCATCAGCCCATTCGCGTGCGGCATCCATCAGTTGATCTGCCGGAACAACCTTGTTCACCAATCCGTAACGCGCAGCCTCTTCAGCGCCCATGCGGCGACCCAAAAGGAACATCTCTGTTGCGATATTATGGGGAATCCGGCGCGGCAAACGTTGCAGCGCGCCTGCATCCGGCACGATACCCAACGGCATTTCGGGTAGGCCAAACTCAACGTGATCCGCAGCGATCAAAAGATCGCAACCCAGCGCAACTTCAAAACCGCCGCCAATCACCAACCCGTTGAGAGCACCTATCACTGGCTTGTTTAGCGTCCAGTTTTCGGTAAGCCCGGCAAAACCGCCATCGCCGTAGTCCGCGCTTTCCCACCAATTGTCCAATTCCATTTCTCCGGAGTTGAGCGCTTTGAGATCCCACCCGGCCGAGAAAATCCGATCGCCTTCTGCTGTTAGAATGCCAACCCATAAGTCCGGATCATCACGCAATTCGGCAAAGGCCGCACCCAGCCGCTGGCTCATCGCTATGTCGATGGCGTTCACTTTGGGCCGGTTCATCTTGATTTCCAGCACCCGCCCACGCCGGGTTGTCTTTACACCGTTGCTCATGTCAATGTCTTCCTAATTGTTTTCATATCTTGTTCGGCCAGTCGGCCCTAAGATCTACCTCGCTGACTTTGCAGCGCATTCGTGAAACCCAATTGAGATTTTTCGACATTTCAGGGTGATGATTTCATTCTATTCAAAATAGAGCCGGACACGTAGTTCTAAACTTTTCAGGGTTGGAATTACGTGACATCAAAGGTGACACGCCGCTGAGCCGGAGTAATACTAATGGTAAAGCAAATGCTCGCCTGAGGCCAAATGTTCTCGACGAAGTTGCAAGAATAGGCTGAGCAATCAAACACCGGCTGGCGAACGGGCATCGCTAGGGTCAGGACTCATAGCCAATAGATAACGAGTGCAATAAAACTCAGAACCGCTGCACCGAATAGCTTCTATATTCTGAACGGTAGCGTCTGACGGGCTGTCTCGCCACGGCTGATTGCACGTTGGCCTTTTGCGATACTCGCTCATTGCAGGGGCGGAATGGTGACCAAGTCACTGAGCCGCCACCGCACCTGTGGCATGGTTATCGCATCGGATGAACCGAAGGAGCGAATCATGACCACAAATATGGGAAAGACAGACCGGGGGCTGCGCGTGTTACTGGCAGCATTTTTGATGTTCTTGGCCTTTGGCACAGGCTTGGGTTCCGCAGGCATTCTTCACTGGCTCTTTATTACTGTTGCGGCAGTCTTCGTACTGACAGCCATCACCGGAAACTGCCCGCTCTACAGCGTGGCGGGCATCAAAACCTGCAAAAGCTGATATTTGGAGTAGAAGGATCAGAGCCATGAATGACCACGTAAATATGAATGTCGTGCCTGATGTCTCGGCACATTTCGACGACGCTACAAATACGATCAGCTATATCGTAAAGGATTCTGACAGTGATCATTGTGCGATCATAGATAGTGTTATGGATATCGACTACGCCGCCGGGCGGATCACTTACGATCACGCCGATGCGCTCATCGCTGAAGTGCAGCAAAGGGGTTTGACGCTCGACTGGATCATTGAGACGCATGTGCATGCAGATCACCTGTCGGCAGCGCCCTACATCCAGCAAAAGCTGGGGGGGAAGATCGGTGTCGGCGCCAAGATCCTCGTTGTGCAGGAAACGTTTGGCAAAGTCTTCAACGAAGGGACAGAGTTCCAGCGCGACGGATCGCAATTCGACCAGCTTTTCGAAGATGGTGACACGTATAAGATCGGCACTATGGATGCTTTCGCTATCTATACCCCTGGTCACACACCAGCCTGTATGGTGCATGTGATCGGAAATGCAGCTTTCGTTGGCGATACGCTCTTCATGCCTGACGGTGGCTCGGCCCGAGCCGATTTCCCGGGTGGCGATGCGGGGGTACTCTATGACAGCATCCAAAAGGTGCTGGCGCTGCCGGATGAAATGCGGCTGTTCATGTGCCACGACTATGGCCCGAATGGCCGTGACATCCAGTGGGAAACGACAGTGGGCGAAGAGAGGGCGCATAATATCCACGTGGGCGCAGGCAAAACCCGCGAGGATTTCATCAAGTTTCGTACCGAACGCGATGCCCAACTCGATATGCCAAGATTGATCATTCCCTCCCTGCAGGTAAACATGCGGGCTGGGGAGGTCCCGACCGACAAGGATGGCAATCCGGTACTGAAGGTGCCGGTGAACGGGCTTTGATTTAATATCGTCCACCGACTTCGCGCGCGACTCTGATTGAAGAGCCGCGCGACCTTTCTGCTGCGTATTTAGGCCAGTAGCGTTTAAGCGGATTTTAATCGCAATGGGTGAGAACCGAAGCAATAACTGCATTGTTTCCTGAGGTACGCATGCAATTTTTGAATTCGATCCGTATCGCGGTGAAGCTGCCTGTCATCATTGTTTCGCTGTGTGTGATATCGTCGGCAGCGGTGGCTGTCCTAGCATATATCGACTTTAGAAATGCGGTCTTTGCCGAAAAGCAAGCGCAATTGACTGTTCTAAACGCCGAACGTAAAGCGACTGTCGAAGACTGGCTGCTAGAGCTTCGTAATAAGGTTATCGGACTGGGCGATGATCCGACCGTCATCAGTGCGATCACGGCCTTCAGCGCCTCGTTTACAATCATGACTGGGCCAGAACAACTGCGACAGGCCTACATCGATGACAACCCGAATTCGCTTGGCGAAAAAGATCTATTGGATCAGGCGCCGCAATCAATTCCGTACAATTTTCAACACGGTCAGTTTCACCCATTCTTCCGCCAAATCAAAGATTTAGACGGCTATTACGATGTGTTTTTGTTTAATGTCGACGGGGACATGATTTATTCCGTTTTTAAAGAAAACGATTATGCCTCAAATTTTGTAGACGGCCCCTACAGCGACTCAGGGCTTGCTGAGGCTTATCGCGCCGCCCGTGACGGTGAGGTTGGAAAGGTCTATTTTGCTGACTTTTCACTATATTCGCCCAGCTATGGTGCCGCAGCATCATTTCTTGCAACACCGGTATTCAATACAAATGGACAACGCATCGGCGTGTTCGCCATTCAGCTTCCTGCTTCGATCATCTCGGAAATGATCACCAATCCGACCGGGCTAGGTCGAACCGGGGACATGTATATCGTCGGCGCTGAGGGTCAGACACGCAGTGCGCCCCGATCCCGCGAAGCTGATTTTGTACTTCAACAGGTCGATCTGCCACATATCTCCTTTGCAGCGACAGGAGAAAACGGGTTCTTTCGGAACTCTACCGGGCTTTCCGATACACCAGTGATTGCAATGATCACACAGCTGGATGCATTTGGTGAACCTTGGCGCCTTGTCACTGAGTTAAATATCAGTGAAGCCATACAACCGGTTTTAGAGGGCCGAAACAAGATGATAATCGCAGGCGTATTGATCATCGGTTTAACGGCACTGGCTGGCTGGCTCGCGGTCGCATCAGTGCTCCGGCCACTTCACCGGCTTCATGGATCAATGTCCGCCGTATCAGACGGCAACTACGAGGTCGCGATTTCAGATGTCGCGCGTACAGATGAACTGGGAGAGCTATCAAGAACACTCGTCGCATTTCGCGATCAGCTACACAGTTCAGCGCAGGCAGAGGAAGCACGCAAGGCAATTCAGGCAGAGCAGGTGCGCGTGGTCGAACAGCTCAGCATGGCACTGACCGCGCTCGCCGACGGGGACCTGACGCAAACAATACACACAGCTTTTGGCGCAGACTACGACAAGCTGCGACAGGACTATAACCGGACAATAGAAAAGCTGAACGAAACGCTCGGAACGGTGACGAAAAGCGCCGGGGATATTCGTAGCCGTGCCAAGGAAATGAGTGTGGGATCCGATGAATTGTCCCAGCGTACTGAGAATCAAGCGGCGACGCTCGAACAGACGGCAGCCGCGCTTCATCAACTCACTACAAGCGTACAAGCCGCGGCAAGCGGTGCCCAAGAGATGGAAACGATTGTCGCAGATGCGCAGGTTGACGCGGATAAAAGTGCACCTGTAGTGCGCAGTGCGGTCGATGCGATGACGGCAATTGAAAAATCCTCTGACGAAATTACGCAAATCATCGGAGTTATTGACGACATCGCATTTCAGACTAATCTACTCGCACTCAACGCGGGCGTTGAAGCCGCACGGGCAGGGGAGGCCGGCCGCGGTTTCGCTGTTGTTGCATCCGAAGTACGCGCACTGGCGCAGCGATCGTCAGACGCGGCAAAACAGATCAAGACGCTAATTGCTGGAAGCTCTGCTCAGGTGGAACGTGGGGTGACACTGGTAGGGCAGGCGGGGGATGCTCTGACTAAAATCGTGGACCATATTCGCCATATCGCGGGCTTGGTAACCGAAATTGCAGCAGGTGCTGCGGAACAGTCAGTTGGCTTGTCAGAAATCAACGTCGGTGTTGGCCAGCTTGATACCGTTACGCAAAAGAACGCGGCCATGGTGCAAACCGCCACACAAAACAGCCACGCTTTGCGCGACGATGCCGGACGATTGTTGAATTTGATGACTCAGTTTCATCTGAGCGAGGGGCAACACGGTTCAGCAGGGCGAAATAATAATCTGTCGTCTCGGGAAGAAACGGTAGGCGACAACATCATGATGTTCCACTCGCCTAGGGCAGCGCGAACAACCGCCACTTCGCGCCACAAGACAACGCCCAAGGCGCTAGCAGCAACCGGCACTGCTGATCCGAATAGCGACACGTTGTGGGAAGATTTCTGAACCAGCATACCCAGCGAATATTCCTAACGCGATAATATTTTAGAAAAGCATAAGTATGCGAATGGGCTCTGAGCCGTTGATCGCCTATGTCTACGATGCTGTTGAGAAAGTGCCTGCGACATCAGCCACAATAAAAATGCCAAAACCACGCCGAAGAACAAAGCGATAAGGTTTTGGCTCCGACGGTAGGGATCGAAGCCAACTATATTAAGTCCAAAAGCCTTATTTTACTGGCTCTGTCAAAGCATCCATCCGGCGGTGGTGCCGCACTCTGGTGCCGCACTTTTATACCGAGGCCGGTTCTTTCTCAAGTTTCATTTTTCGCTCTTTTCCATCCTTCTTTTCAAAGCTCCGTGGTGGAGCGGCGGAACGCTCCGAACAATAAAGGCACTCGTGTATCTGATCAGAGCATACTATGTGCCGATAGGTTCACTTAGCCCATCATTGGACCATCATCCCCGAGGTCATGTCGCGCGGCCTTCAACCGGTCTCGAATTGCGCGAAGGGATTTGCCCACACCAAGACGATCGGCGATGTCACCTACCATCCGATTGATCTCTTCCGTCAATCGATCCAGCAGGGTTTCACGGCGGCTGACTTCCTCCTCGCGCTGTGCCAAGCCTTCCGCGTGGCGGTCCATCGCGTCCTCGCGCGCGTCAAGCTCCTCCTCGGCAGACTTCAACGTCTTTTCTTTGATCGCGAGAGCCACCTCTTGCTGTGTTGCCTCGCGAGTTCTGGCGTCCAACGCCAACCGCGCGTCCTCGTATTCTTCGACCCGTGCCGCTAGCCGTTTACGGTAGGTCATCAGCCGTTTGGCTTCCTTCGCGTTCAGCGTTTCTTTCTCCTCCAGCTTTACCACGCGGGCTTGCATCTCATCGACACGGAGGCAGAGCTGTTGCAACGCCTCCTCCTTGGCCGCGATTTCAGCAGGCAAATCTTGATGCAGCTTTTGCACGGACCGATTGTAGATTTGGCTGGGCTTATCCTCCCGGGCAATCCGCTCAGACTTGCGCAGACCACGTTCAATTCCGGTGGCGTGTTTGGCGATCACTTCGGACGCGATGTCCTGTAGGCGAGACCCTTTCATAACACGCGACATTGGTATTCCGTCATGATTGCGGCAATCCCAAACCACATGGGCATGCGGGGCGGTTTCATCTGCATGCACAACCAAACCGCGCAAGGTGGTTCGATATTCATCAGCAATACGTTCGGCCACCTCAAGATAGGCAGCATCCTGTTCCTCGGCTGTCAGCGCCTCAAAGATAGGTTGCGCCCCATGTCCAAAAGTGATGATCCCAATCGTGGCAACGGCAGCGTCGTTGCGCATCGCCCGCGTTGGGTTGCTCCGCTCGCGCAGTGCTTTTGCTGTGGTCGTGATGCATGCGGGCGAGGGCAGGGGCACGTTCACCCGGTTCAGATCGGACCGTTCACCATCCACATATCCCGGCTGGTGCCCGATCCGCAGATCGTGCCGCCTCTGGTTCTTGTATCTGGATCGATGTGCATGTTTGACTCGCACAGAGATTGCGTTGGACTGTTCGTCTTGGGACATGATGGGCTTCCTTTTGCTGTTGCCCGCAGTGTCCGTGAGGTTCGTGAAAGTACAAAATCAGTTTCGCCGGATCATAAAACCTTCGGTTTATAACGTACTAGCCGTAACCACCCCAGGGGGTGCTTACGTCTCTCCGGCAAAGGGGCGCGCTGCCCCCTTTTGAAACCCCCAGCCAAGGGCGCGACGCCCCTTTGGAAACCCAGTTTGAGGATAGCGAAATTTGGGTGGTGAGGGAGGCTCGGCCCAAAGCTGCCATTGGCTTAACCTTAGGGTTGCTGGGCCTGCAACCCGCATGTCCGACGTTCACTGCAGGCGCGCAATCTGGAGATATTCAACCTCACGGCCCGCGGATAGTCGTAGCAGTGCAGAATTAGTCACGAGCTCCGGCATCACTCAGAAGCATCTTGAAGAGCGCCTGCAGAGTCAGATTGAGGCCGCTGACAAATGCGCTTTGGCGATCTTCCAAAATGCGTTTGCGCCTCGCGTCGGTTGCGCCATGCACGATCGCTGAGCGGACGTCATAGAACTGCTTGATTGCAGCTCGTATGTCGTCCTTATGTGCTTCATTAACACCAAGCAATTCAGCCATCCCATCTTGAAGTTTTTGGCTGATCCGACCGCCTTTAGGCCTAAACATCAATTCCAACGATTGCGAAATGTCCAGAATTCGATCGTTGGCACCAAAACGCCCCATGCGTGCCAAAGCTTCTGAAAGCCGATGAATCACTGGCGCAAGGCGTTTAAATTCCTCATCGCTTCGTTTGCTATAGGCTTGTTTGGCCACATCGATCGAGCTTTTCTGGAGCTGCGGAGGGGCACGAAAAGGATCGTGCCGACGTCCAACTTGACAGATCGGTTGGGAACCACCTTGACTGTGAGATAACCCCAACAAGCCTAGTGCGGATCGATGTACACATCCGTGCATCAACGTGAAAGGTAAGATCGGAGTTTGACTCGCGATGGAAAGGATTTCCAAAAACGTGAGAGCGTCTTCCTCAAATCTTGGTGGCCAGCTTGGCCGCTCCTGCCGATAGTCAGTCTTCCTCCGAAAAGCCGGTCGCCAATGGAACGGTCGCACCACAGCGCCAATCTGCCGCCAATCACGTCGATCCATCTCCTCTGGCACAAAATCCCGGATCCATTCGTGATCCAGATAGTCTGAGAGGACGGCAGCAGGTTTGACGATTAATCCTTCCTGAATCTCAAATTCGTTGCGAATTTCGGGACCATGGAAGAGCAGTAGATCGTAGCCCAAATCGAGCCCGTTTGGGACATCAATTTCTAAGGTCGACGAACTCAAATCTAGGATCGATCCTAGTTCGTTCGCAGCTTTTTCAAATCCACCGTCGCCATGGTCATGAGCGCGCTCTAGTATACCGGCTACGATCTGAGTTAGCCAAGTGAGCGATGTCCCGTTCAAAATTTTAACGTAAAACTCGTCATTTCCGATACGCGGCCCAAGCGCCCTGGCGAGAGATGGATGTGACCTCAGGATACCTCTTACCGGACCAAGCGCTTCGTGAAGCGGCTTGTAGTACTTCTTCTCAATAGATCGTGGAGCAGAGCGCGCGAGATCAAAGAGATGGGCCAAATCATCCTTTGGAAAGGGTGTTTCATCTTTGCCATTGAATGACACGCGGGGTGGGTAAGAGCTCGCCTGCCAATATGCTTCAAGAAATGGTTCTTGAACTTTAGCAAGATGGCCCAGTAGTGGCGCGAGGCGGGCGCACCATGAATTCAAAGAGTATGTCATCAGTCTCATCTAGCCGAAAATGGTGGAGATGACATCGGCCCAAACCCGCCATTCACTCATGAATTGCCATGCTGCAATGTTGTCCGTCATTTCGGACATTTGCGCATGGTGCAGCATCTATGTTTCAAACATTGGCGATGGGGTGGGCCTTTCAGGGGGGTGTCTGTCGCTCAGCTGCGCTTTGGTGGCCACAGGTGCTGTGAATAGATTGACTTAAGGGAAGGAAACTTGACAGGCTGCGGGCGGCCCCAATAACACAAAAGTGTATCTGCGCCTGATGATATTCAGGTCGGCCGCCGGGTGCGAGTTTGTGTAGTATTTTCAATTCATTGGCCATTAAATTTATTTATCCGACGTGTATTTCGTAGGGTTTCACGCTGAAATCCATAGGATCCTGCGCCTCGGCTGTCGCGAGAAAGTTCACTTATGAAGACTATCATCTGTCGCGGATCGAGTTCATCGGCCTACGGGCCGTCACTGCTGCGCATCGCCCCCCTCACACCACAGGCCTATCAGGGCACGGTATCCGTCAGACGCCCGCGGGCACAGGTGACCGGGTTTCATCGTGTTCTTGCCGCGCGTTGCGGCTTTCCATTCCGCGCGCGAATGGTCTTACGCAGTGCCTTGTTATCCGCGACGGCGTTTGTAGCGGTTGCGGCACCGGTGTGGGCGGATACCATTAATGGTGGTGCCGTTGAGATTGTGGACGGAAACGGGCTTGCAGGTGCAGGGGGGACAGGCACACAGCCGAGCCCTTGGGATGCTACAAGCAATTTGATTGTCGGCCGTATCTCGACCGGCGCGCTCCAAATCATTGCAGGTGGCGCGGTCAGCGGTAGCGCAGGCTATATCGGGGATACTTCAGGCTCGACCGGCACGGTGATGGTCACCGGAACCGATTCCAGCCTGACGATTGGGAGGAATCTCTATGTCGGCAAAAGCGGCACGGGGACGCTGACCATTGCGGAGGGCGGCGCGGTCAGCAGTTTACAAAGCGTTATCGGCTTCGTCGCAAATTCCACCGGCACGGTGTCGGTCACCGGAACCGATTCCAGCCTGACGATTGGGGGGAAGCTCTATGTCGGCCAAGGCGGCACGGGGACGCTGACGATTGCGGATGGGGGGGTGGTGGAGGCTGGGGCGGTGACCCTTGCACGCAATGCCACGTCCAGCGGCACGCTTAATATTGGTGCGGCGGCGGGTGACGCGGCTGTGGCCGCGGGGACGCTAGAGGCCTCGACTGTGGTGTTTGGCGCTGGCACCGG